>JBGSVU010000384.1:0-1811 GCA_041752775.1 Pirellulaceae bacterium
GAACTGGCTCACCGGGGTCTCGAGGCCATGCAGGCCAACATTCAGGATTACACTGCGATCCTGCGAAAACGGGAATGTGTCAACGGCGTCGTCGGCGACTATGACTACATGCGAATCAAAATCCGCAATGAGCGGACGACTGCTGCCGGCGTGGTTCCCTTCAGCGTTTACATGAAATTCCTCAAACCCAAAAGCAAATCCGGACGCGAAGTGATCTGGGTCAAGGGCCACCGCGAAAACAAAATCCTCGCCCACGAAGGCGGACTGATGGGCGTGATTACCGTCCACCTTGATCCCGACGGCAGCATGGCCATGAACGGAAACCGGCATCCCATCTATGAAGCCGGCCTGGAAAACCTGGTCCTGAAACTGATCGAAAAAGCCGAACGGGATCGCAGCGCCGGCCACTGTCATGTCGAGTATCGCGACGATGCCAAAATCAACGGCCGGGCCTGCACACTGATCGAAGTCATCCATCCCGAAAAAGCCGAACCGTTCGAATTCCACAAGGCCCACGTTTACATCGACCAGGAACTGCAAATCCCCGTTTGCTACGCCGCATGGAACTGGCCCACCACACCCGGTGGCGAACCGCAACTGATCGAAGAATACACCTACGTCAGCGTTCAAACCAACGTCGGGCTGACAGACAACGACTTTGATCCGGCCAACAAGGAGTACAGCTTCTCAGGCCGGTAAACACCAACAGGCAATTCGTCCCGCCCGTTCCGGCAACCGGATGCCGCGCCGCGGACCAGGCCAGGGAAAACAGAAAAAAATCAAACCGGGACAGGTTTTCCAGCATGGAATCCTGCCCCGGTTTTTTTGTACCCAACGGGGCTAGTCGGCCAGCCTGAATCGTGCTCAGGTGCGGTTGCCCTGCGAACAGGCAGCCAGCGCCTTTTCGTAGTCAGGTTCCTGGGCAATTTCCGGAACAAGTTCCGTGTAAGTGACCTTGCCAGCCGGATCGACGACGACAATCGACCGCCCGAGCAAACCCTTCAGCGGTCCATCGACGATGGCGACACCATAATCCTGGCCGAATTCGTCGCAGCGGAATGCAGACAGGTTGGTGACATGTTCCAGCCCTTCGCTTTCGCAAAAACGCTTTTGCGCAAACGGCAGATCCTTCGACACGTTCACAACCACCGTGTCCGAAACCTCGCCGGCGCGCTCGTTGAAAGCCCGGACACTTTTGGCACAGACCGGCGTATCAAAACTGGGCATCGTACTGATCACAACCGTTTTGCCGGCGAAATCGGACAGTTTCTTTTCCGACAGGTCGGCAGCGACCAGACAGAAATCGGGCGCCGACTGGCCCTCCTCAGGCAGGTTGCCAGACGTGTTGATCGGGTTGCCCTTGAGCGTAATTTTGGCCATCGCAATGCGTCTCCGTTGAGAAAAAGTCGAACGCAAACGCTGTCCGACGGTACTTGAACTCTTCCCTATAGCTTAATGATCTGCAACTCGCTGGCAACGTGCATTCCCGACCGCTGAACCTGCCGCCGCTGCTCCGAACCCTCCTGCAACAGCGGATTCGTATGATTCAGGTGGATAAAGTGGATCCTGTTGCGCAGCGTCACGTCCATTCCGGCAAATTGGGCCAGCGACTCGGACACCAGCGGATGGGGAATCTCGTCCAGGTCGCGCCCGGGAATCTCCGCAGGGTCAAAAAAAGTGCCGTCCAGCAGGGCCACATCAACCCCGGCCAGCTGGTCTTCGATACTCCGGTCCCAGCGCGACCATTTGTCGATGTCGGGCAAATACAGGACTTTCTGATTCGGGCCTTCAATCAGGAAGGCCACCGTTTC
>JBGSVU010000385.1:0-3493 GCA_041752775.1 Pirellulaceae bacterium
GGTTTGCGTCCCGGATGCCGGGGTGAAAAATTGCAGGACGACCGTTTTGTTTTTCTGATTGATGCCTCGGCCAGCATGGCGGCCACCGATTTGCCTGCGGGCTCGCGCCTCGACGAAGCAAAACGCCAGTTGCTGGCGACGATCGACCGGATGAAGCCCGGGGATACCGGAATGGTGATCTCATTTTCTGACCGGGCCGAGGTCGTACAGTCCTTCACACGCGACACGGACCTGTTGAAACGCAAGGTACAGGCAATCCGCCAGACCACCCGCCGCAGCGATTTGACCGAAGCCCTCGTGGCGGCGTCGGGCCTGGCCAACCCTGGTCGCACCTCGAGCGATGCCGGCGACATTCAGGTGGCCGCTGCCCAGCCCGCAACGATGATGATCTACAGTGACGGCGGCGTGAGAAAGGTCCCCGATTTTTCACTTGGCAATCTGAAACCGGAATACCGCGCGATTGGTGCCGTGGAGACACCGGACAACTGTGCGATCACCGCCTTTTCGCTGGGCGAAGCCACCGCGTCGATGGACCAGCGACAGGTTTACGCCCAGTTGTTCAACGGGTCAGCGGCGGACCGGGCGGTTGATGTGTCGCTGTTTGCGGGGGGCGAACTGTTCGATTCCCAGGCCGGGATTGTGGTTCCCGCAGCCCGTTCCAGCGGAATCAGTTTTGATCTGACGGCGCTGTTGGGAAACCTCACAGGGCCGGTGGAGTTGCGGCTGCAGATCGACACTCTGGATGCTCTGGCAGCGGACAACCAGGCCTGGCTGGTGGTCAATCCGCCAGCTCCGGCGCGGGTGCTGGTGGTGACTCCCGGCAATGAATACCTGCGACTGGCGCTGACCACAGCGGATATGCAGCGTCTGGCGACAGTGCGTCTGGAGTCGCCTGAATTTCTGGATGGTGACGAGTACCGGCAGCAGGCCGAGCTGGGCCATTACGCACTGGTGATTTATGACCGGATCGCGCCGGAGAAAATGCCTGCGTCGAACACCCTGTTTTTTGCGGCGCTTCCCCCGGGTACGGAATGGACCATGAGCGAGTCCCGGTTTCCAACCCAGATCGTGGACATCGACCGCAGCCATCCGGTGATGAGCAACCTGCAACTGGGCGAACTGCTGATCGTGGAAGGTCGCGAACTGAAGGGTCCGTCGGGTTCCCAGTCGCTGCTCGATTCGACTTACGGATCCATTATTTCCATTGGGCCGCGTCAGGGTTTTCAGGATCTGGTGACTGGATTTCCTCTGCTCTCGGTGGACGAGTCGGGCGAGGAAGCCATCAACACCAACTGGCCATCGCAACTGAGTTTTCCCCTGTTCATGCAGAATGTGGTGACCTGGATGGCCGGTGAATCGATGCTGAATGCCACCAGCGGCAGTTTGCCGGGTGATCCGGTTCGAATCCGGGCTCCGGCTGGAACCACCGGTGTGACCGTGGCGCTGCCCGGTGGCGAGTCGATTCAGTCGCGAATCGAGCCCGATGGTTTTGTCCAGTTTGGCCAGACGGCTGAGACCGGCGTGTATACCCTGAACTGGCAGGGGACAAACGAAATGCCGCCGCAGAAATTTTCCGTCAATCTGATGGACGTCAACGAAAGTTCGCTGGCTGTGCGCGACCAGATGGATCTGGGCTTTGAGACGGTGGCGGCGATCAAGACCTCGGAACCGGCGCGGCGGGAATTCTGGCGCTGGCTGGTCGGGGCGGCTCTCCTGGTTCTCGCCGCCGAATGGTACATCTACAATCGACGCGTCCTGATTTGATGCTGGATTGCAGACAGACAGATGTCGCCGGGCGTTTTTGGGCGGGCTGGCAGGGACTGTCGCGCCGTGGCACGGTCCGGGCCCTCGCTTTACTTTTACAGGAAACATCATGTCCGAATCAAATTCGCTTGAGTTGAGTGTGAAGCAGCTGCGGTGGCGCTGTGATGAAAACCAGTTCCAGTACGAAACGACGGCCGAACTGGAGACGACAGACGAGATCATCGGCCAGCAGACTGCCGAGGAGGCCCTGCGGTTCGGCATCGAATGTCTGGCGCCCGGTCAGAACATTTACGTACGTGGCGTCCGCGGAACAGGCCGGATCACAATGGTCCGGCAGCTGTTGAAAAAAATCAGCCCCAAAACCAGCCGCAAGCGGGACCGGTGTTACGTCCACAATTTCACCCGGCCCGACCGTCCCCGTTTGCTGGAGTTGCCACCCGGCTCGGGCCCGGCGTTTCGCGACCGGGTCGAAGAGATGGTCGAATACATCAGCGAGGGGCTGCGCAAGACGCTGGACAACGAACCGTGGCTGTCGGAACGCGAGCGGGTCCGGGACCGGATGCAGGCCATGGCCCGGGCGAAAACCGATCCACTGGAAAAAGACCTGGCCGAGAACGGCCTGACGCTCGTTTCGATGCAACAGGGCCCGATGGTCACGACGGCAATTTTTCCGATCATCGACGGCGAACCGATGCCGCCGGAAAAAATGCGGGACCTGATCGAAGAAGGCAAACTGCCGCCGGAAAAAATGGCGAAATTTGAGGAACTTCAGCCGCGGTTCCAGAAAGAAATGGACACGCTCAGCCGCGAGGTTGCCGAAATCCTCAAGACCGGACGAAAGGAAATCGATGGGCTGAAACAGAACGCCGCCCGACAGCTGCTCGGCCAGTTCACCGAGCCCATCATCGAGGATTTTCCCGGCGAAGGCGTGCTGCCATTCATTGACGAACTGGTCGCCGATGTCTGCAAACACCGGCTCAGCTCCGAATCCTCCGGCGATGACGAAGAAATTGACCTGTTCGATCTTTACGGCGTCAATGTCGTCCAGACGCACAGGGACACCCGGCAGGCCGCCGTCGTCGAAGAAGTCGTTCCGAACATGATCAATCTGCTGGGCACAGTCGAACCGAACTGGCAGGGCAACCAGATGGCAAGCAGCGATTACCGGGGCGTCCGCGCCGGTGCAATCCTGAACGCCGACGAAGGCTATCTGATTCTGGAAGTCGAGGACCTGCTGTCGGAACCCGGGGCCTACCGCGCACTGACCCGTACCCTGCGCACCGGCCGGCTGGAAATTGTTCCGCCCGAGTTCAGCTGGATGCGGCCCTATGCCGTTGTCCAGCCGGAACCGATCCGGGTCCAGCTGCGGGTGATTCTGATCGGTGATGTGGGGACGTACTATCTGCTGGACCAGAGCGATCCCGATTTTCGCGAGCTGTTCAAGGTCCTCGCTGATTTCGACGACATGGTGCCGCGAAACGAAACCGGGCTGAGGCATTATTCACAGGTCATTGCCCGGCTGGCCGAAACCGAGTCGATGTTGCCGTTTCACCGGTCAGCCGTGGCGGCGCTGGTCGAACATGGCAGCCGCATCGGTGGCCGGGGTGGATGGTTGACCGCGAAATTCGGTCGCGTGGCCGATATCGCCCGCGAGGCCTGTTTTGTCGCCACTTCGGCCCAACAGCACACGGTGACAGGGGACAACGTTCGCGACGCGGTGAGGCGAACC
>JBGSVU010000386.1:0-5357 GCA_041752775.1 Pirellulaceae bacterium
CCAGTCATTTGCCAGCAGTCGGTGAGATTGTGAAGCCCTGCCGGTTGTCCTGTTTCTGCCGGTCGGATTGCCGGATTGTAGCGGCTGTGGGTGTGGGTTGTGACGGAGGAGCAAGAACCGCGGGCCAGTCGGGCGAACAAAAGTTCTGGATGGATGCGCGTTATCGATCGGTTTGAACTCGACTTGCATGGAATGCCCGGGAAAACTTTTCTGATCCGCCGAATTTTTTTCCGATTGCAGGGGAGAAGCAGATTTTCCGGTCGCCTCATGCGGCCTGGGCCGGTCCCCGACCGGATTCTTCGTCCTCATTCAGGCGGACGGGGAACTCCGTATTGGCCTGGTCCTCGCGGGCATAGAGTTGCATTTTGTTGAAAATGGTTTTTGTGGAAACGCCGAGGTGGCGGGCGGCTTCGGTCCGGTTACCGTCGTAACGCTGCAACGTCTGCAGGATCGCGTCTCGTTCAATTTCGGCCAGTGTCCGGTTGCCAAAAGCCTGCGTCGGTGCCTCGCAGGATTCGTCGCGTTCGAAACTTCCGAGGTGATCGACCTGGACGAGTGGACCGTCGGCCAGAATCGCGGCCCGGTGAATCACGTTTCTCAGTTCCCGGACGTTGCCCGGCCAGTCGTGTTGCATCAGGCGGTCGACTGCGGTGGGATGAAAACCGGAGAGGCAGGCGTCTGATTCGCCGGAAAACCGGTTCAGGAATTTTCTGGCCAGGGGCATGATGTCCGCCCGTCGCTGGCGGAGGGGTTCGAGATGAATATGGATGACTTTCAGCCGGTGGAACAGATCCAGGCGAAAGTTGCCGCTGGCGACTTGCCGCTGCAGCAACCGGTTGGAAGTCGCCACAATACGCACGTCGATCGGCAGCGGATCGTGGGACCCGACGCGGGTGACGGACTGGGTTTCGAGAACGCGCAGCAGTTTGGCCTGGATCGAGACGGGGATTTCACTGATTTCGTCCAGCAGGAGAGTGCTGCCCGAAGCGGTTTCGAATACGCCAGCCCGGTCGGAATCGGCTCCGGTAAATGCACCGCGACGATGACCAAACAGTTCGCTTTCGATCAGCGATTCGGGCAGCGCCGCACAGTTGACGCATTGCATTCGATGATCAGCGCGATCGCTGTTGTCGTGAATGAACTGGCTGATGACTTCCTTGCCGGTGCCGCTTTCACCGGTCACCAGAATGCTGGCGCGGGAGCGCGCGGCGCGACGCGCCAGCCGGATCGCCTGGTCGATTCCATCGAAGACCCACTGGCTGGCATCCGGCGTGGCATTGTCCTGGGCCGGATGAGCAAAAGGCAGAATTTCCCGGGGCCCGTTCTTGATGTCGAGGGTTGGCATGGTATTGAAGGTTTTTGAAGGAAATAAACGGGCCATTCAGGTGCTGTAGGCCCGACGCATGCGCATGGCCTGGACTTCGTTGCTGATGGCGGGTGCCAGTTGATCGCGGGCGTGTTGGGCCGACCGTTCCAGTTCGGCCAGAACCGCAAGGATTTCCCGGATCACCGATTCGACGGCGGCATGACGACGGCGAAACTCGGGTGAATTGCGCTGGCCGACGGGCATGCTTTGGTACAGCCGTACGGCGCTGTCGCCCACATCCCGCGCGCGTTGCATCTGGAGGGAAACCTGCGCGGCAGCTTCGTTGGTCCAGCCGGAAGTATCCACCGCCATCTGCCGAACGTCGTGCAACAGACCGTTCCAGGAGGATTCGATTTCGCAGAAGAGCTGGTCCATTTTTTTCAGGGCGGGGTCATTTTTCATTGTTGTTGAACTCCATTTCCAGAGACTCGATGGCCGCGATAACCTGATTGCCGACTTCTTCCGAGCGTTTGCGTCGCTCGATCCATTTGATCCATTCCGCAGCCGCAGTGACGGGATACCCCGACTGGCCGCTGGACGACAGTTCGCGATAGGTCGCTGCTGCCTCGTCCTGGGCTCCGGTAATCCGCAGGGAACTGGCTACGAAATAATCCAGCCACTGCCGTTCGTGCGGATCGGCGATCTGGTCGTCGATGCTGCGCCAGGTTTTCAGGGCGAGAGGGTAGTTGCCTGTCGCGAACAGGCTGCCGGCCAGTTCCAGAGCATCGACGGGTGTCCGGATCAGCGATTCGTCCATTTTGAAATCTGGTGTTGCGCGGGGCTGTGCGGCAGAATTGTCTGGTGGCGGACCTGGATCGGTGGGCGACACGACCGGATCGGAGGGCGGGGTCGGGGCAGGAGGCAGTTCGGCGGCAGGGATGGTGGAGGGAGAATTCATGGGCGAATCACCGCTGGCCCGCTGGCTCATAACCGACTTGAGCAGTTCCAGTTTGCGGCGAATCCCATCGGCGTCGCTCAGGGCCGGGTCGGACGGTGGCAACACGCTGCCAGGGCCGGACAGAACAGGTTGTCGTGTGGTGTCGGGCAGGGGATCATCGGGACTGGCAGGCGGAGGGCTGTTCACAACTTTTTTGAACTGGCTGATTTGCTGGTACAGCTGTTCGATGCCGTCCCCCTGACCGGTCGCGGCGGGTGCGGCGGGTGCGGGCGACTGTGCCCCGGCATGGCTGGCGATCGACAGAACAGCGAGCAGCCCCAACAGGGTGGAGCGGAAATTGGCCCACGACCGAGCTGGCTTGAATCTGTTTTTCATTGAGGTTGATCTCCGCTTTGGGTGTCTGGACTGATCGCGGGGACCCAGGCCTCGGGGATGGTACCGGCGTAGCACAGCGCGGCAGCGACGTGTTGGTCCAGTGCGGAATGGGCCGCACCCATGATCTGGAGAGCCTGCCTTTTTTCGGTATCGGAGGCATTTGCGTCGAGTACCTGGCTGGCACGCTGCAGTGCGGCTGCCGGCTGGCCCTGTTGCAGCAGTTGGCTGGAGAGTTCCAGGCCGGCGCGTCGTGCCAGTTCGAGGTCGGGCAAGGTAGCGAGGTGTTCGAGGATTTTTCGCGATTCGTCAAATTCCATTTTTTCCCGGTGCAGCATCGCCAGTGTCCAGGACAACCGTCCCATCCAGAAATCCTGATTGGGATTGCCGAGCGACCGGGATACGATTGCGAGAGCGATTTCATCGAAACCGAGGTCGGCGGCCGCCCGCGCGGCCAGCCATGCAACGGCCGCCGGCAATTCTCCCTGGCCGTTGATCTCGGCGAGGGCCTGCATCAGGCGGGGTATTTCGCGACTGCGCGCGAATTCGGTTTGTGAACCGAGGTAGCGGCTATAGCTGCCCAGAAACCGTGCCATGCCCGGATGCGCCGAGGCGGCGAGGGCATCGCGCGCGTCGAACACGGACTGGTTGGCTGCCCAGGGATTGTTTCGCAGCAAATAGGCCGCAGCCTGGGCGATCACAGCTTTTTCGATGGACGAGTTGTCCGAGCGGTTGCGGATCGTTCGGCTGGCAGCCGAGATCGATTCGTCCAGCCGGCCCAGTTCCAGGTTCAACTCGGCGATCTGGGCCCACCCTGCGCCCTTCAGGTCATAGTCGTAAGTGATATCCACCACGCGGTACAGTTTTACCAGAGCGTTCTCGACTCTTCCCAGTCGGCGGTCGAGCAAAGCCTGATTGATCAGGATCCGGGCCAGCAATTCTCCCACCGGACTGGTCTGAAAGGCTGCCTGCCAGGCTTCTGCGGCCGATTCCACGTTGTCGTCCAGCAAGGCGAGGTTTCCCAGATTCAGTTGTGCGAAACCCAGCCGGCTGTCGCCCGACTGCTGAATCAGGAACTGCCGGAAAAGTTTGGAAGCCGCTTCGCGCCAGTGTCGGTGCGATTCGTCCGGTGATACTGAATAGACATGCAGCACGCCGTTCTCCTGGCGCCACGACAGTGAAACCGGTGCCAACAGCACATCCAGCAACATCGCCGCGTTCTGGCCCCGGGCCACAATTGACTTGCTGCGGCCCGAGAGGTCCTGCCTGGCCTCGGCTGTGACGCTGAGAGTCAAATCCGCCACCGCGGCGATCTGTTGCACGAGGCTGGTCAGCGACTGCGACCTCAGGTGGACGTCCAGCGTGACCAGTTCCAGATCGTTGACCGGGTTCTGGATAACCTGGACTCCGACTGGCAATTCGCTGGCGAGTTCATCGACGACGGCCTGTGCCGGATTCGCCTGGGGTTGATCCGCGGGTGCTGGTGCCGGGGCGTCACCGTCCACGGCGACCGTTTCCGGATCGGCGCGGGGCTCTTTGGGCGACAACAGATCGATCATCGCCTCGAGGTTGGCCGCAGGTTCCAGGAAGAAAACCGGAAAGACCGCGGCGCCATTCGTTCCCGACTCGATACCACGATTGCGCATGGCCACTGCCAGCAACCAGAGGATTTCTTTTTCCAGCCAGCCATCGCGATCGGAAAAGTCTTCGGACTGCAGACTCAGATCCACCAGCAGATCAAGGGCTTCGTCGATCCGGTTTTCCGCCAGCCACGTTCGGGCCAAACCGGCCAGGGCCACCGCCTGGCCTTCGTCTCCGGGGTTTCCGCGGAGCGCGGATGCATAGGCCAGTTGCGCCGATCCGCGGCGGCCCGACATTTCTTCGGCCAGACCCAGCCATACCATCAGCGGAGCAGCGGATCCGGGGCGTTGCAGCGATACCGGTTCAACGGCCTGCCGCAACATTCTCGCCGCGCGATCATAGCCGCCCGCTATCATCAGGCGTCGTGCATCCAGCATTGTGTCACGGACCGACAGCGCTGAGGGATCGCCGGGGCTGGCGAGCAGCTGTTGATCCTCTGCCCCAGGTTGCGACAACAGCCCGCCCAGCGAACGGGACGACGCGGGGCCTGACAAATCCGTGTTGCCGGAATTACCGGACGCAGTGCCAGCGTCGGGAGTGCTGGCAGGATCATTATTTCCGTCGGGCCAGACAGCGATCATGCCAGCAATAACGCCAACACAAAACAGTGTCGAGACCAGCCCCAAATTCGCGCGCACCATACGACTTGCCACGATTCCCACGTAAAAGCAGGGAAAACTGCACGGAGATACCGTGCGTCCGGCGGGCAGCAGAGTTGATTCAGTGGTGCAAGTCGTCGTAGTCGTTACAGTCAGCCCGACCGTCTTTTTTCCGATCGGCGTACAGAATCAGCCAGCTTTAACAATTCAGAGACAAGTCACCAGGTAAAGCAACGATAACCTGGTTGTGAGGCTATTCGGAGAAATCATCCATGCAATTCAATCCACTCGGGCCACGCGCCCCCCATCTGCAGATTCCACCAGGCAAAGCTGGCGGAACTGGCGGATCACTTCCTGCGGGCAGTCCCGCTGAAGACGGGAATCTGAACAGCGAGAACACAAACATTGTGGACCTCGTCGGACAGATGTCGATTGGCCAACTGGTCGAACTGCTGAATAACAGCACAGACAACAGAGCGGA
>JBGSVU010000387.1:0-8128 GCA_041752775.1 Pirellulaceae bacterium
CTGGCAACAGCAAACCAATCAAAATACCAATGATGGCAATCACAACCAGCAATTCCACAAGGGTGAAACCCTTGCGGCTGCCGCGCCATCCACGAAATGAATTCATCATCTCATCAACTCCCACGAAAAAAACCTGCGTTATCTGGTGGTTGATCAAAATGCCAAGACAGCTGGAAAACCCGACTGCCGGGAAAACAGAAAAAATTCAAAGCGAAGTGGCAGTCGCCAACAATCGTCGCCAGAAAAACCAACCCCGATACCGCTTGTGCCCGGTGGAAACACTCCACACCCAAGGCAGTGAACAGCCTTTGGAAACAAACGTATGAAACAGGCAGTTCACTTATTCCAAGATAGGCATTATCGTGCAACAAGTCAAACGTTCGTTCGGATTTTTTGGACAATCCGCCAAACTCGTCTTTAAAACGGCCGTTTCCAGGAAAAACAACAAAAAAACCTGACTTTTCCGGGCTGTTCCCACCCAACCCCTGTCAGCCGGACCGGAAATTCCAGGCTGTCATGGCCTTGCGGCATGCTATCACCCCGGTCCAAACGAGTCCCATCGGGCGTCTAAAATCGCCGAGAACGGTCCGTCCACAACTGCTCAATGGACCTCCCAATAGCTGTCGTTGCACCGTCGGGGTTGTCGCTGCACCCGACTCCGGGGACCAGGTTTTTTGCCGGCCAACCCGGTCAGCAAAACTGCCGCCGGGCGGGCGTCACGACCAGGTCACCGGCCCGGTCGCGCATCGAACGGTTCCGGCCGCCAGCCTCGCCTGTTAATTTCATTGCGATTCGGGCCGGTTCTGGCCCGCACCATTTGATCCCCTGAAGAAACCATGAAGATCCGACTGTTGTCGCGCGATGATGTGTGCCGGGCTTTGTCCCTGGAGCGGGCAATTGAGCTGATGTCGGATGCTTTTCGCTCGCTGTCCGATGGAACCGTCGAGGCTCCCGTTCGCACCAGGATCAGCAATGAATTCGGCACCCTGTTGTACAAGCCCTGTGCGATGCAGGCCGCGCACCTGTTTGGCGCCAAGGTAGTTTCGGTTTTTCCAGGCAATCCGGAGCGGGGCAGGGCGGTCACCTCCGGTGTCATGCTGGTCAACGACGGCCGGACAGGATATCCGCTGGCGCTGATGGACGCCGAATACCTGACCGCGTTGCGAACAGCCGCGGCAGCCGGGCTGGCCACCCGGTTGCTGTCGATTCCCGAATCCGAAGCCGCGGCCCTGTTCGGGACAGGCGGCCAGGCGTTCAGTCAGCTGCAGGCGCTGCTCGCCGCGGGTTCGCTGCGGACGATCCATGTGTTTTCGCGGCATCCGGAAAACGCGATCCGTTTTTGTGATACGCACGCCGCGGTGGCGGGGCAATGCCGCCTGGTGCCCGGCATCGACCGGGGTGTACTGCGAGAATGCCAGATCATTTCGACGGTGACGTCCAGCAAATTTCCGCTGTTTCACGATGACGAGATCTCCCCGGGTACACATCTCAACGGAATGGGTTCCTTCACACCGGATGCCGCCGAGATCCCGGCAGACACGGTCTGTCGCGCAACTGTTTTTGTGGATCACCGTGCGGCGGCGCTGTCCGAAGCGGGTGACCTGTTGCAACCGGTCAAAGAGGGGCGCCTGCCAAACCCGTTTGAGCCGGCCGAGATTGGTGAAGTCCTCTCCGGAAAACGGCCTGGTCGAACCCGACCTGACGAGATCACGTTTTTCAAATCGGTTGGCAATGCGGCCCAAGACATCGTCTGTGCGGCCGAAATCCTCGATGTGGCCAACCAAAACGGACTCGGGCAATTTTTTGACTTTGCCTGATCCCCGAACCATGCGGAAACGACACAACTCCGGCCGGAGATGTGCGTAACGGCACTGCCTGGCGTCACGGATTCGCACATGCCGCGATTAAAACGCACCCCGGACGCGCCATGTTGGTGGCACAGGGTTTGCCGTTGGGTACCATTTCGGTTCCGTTGTTTCACCCTACTGTCGTGTGAGGACAAAGCATGTGTTTCAGACTGTCGATAGCTGCGTTGGCGATTCTGGTGTCGGGCGTCACGGGCTGGAGCCTGGTGCGGCAGGACCAGGAACTGCCTGGCGGCACGAACCGGCCGTTCATGCAGGCCAAGATGGACCATGCCAAATCCATTCTGGAAGGCCTGGCACTGGAGAATTTTGACGGCATCCAGACCAGCGCCCAGAACCTGATTCTGCTCAGCCACGAAAGTGCCTGGAATGTGCTCCAGTCGCCAGACTACATCGAGATGAGTTCGGAGTTCCGTGGCAGCGTGAACCGCCTGAAAGAAGCGGCCAAGTCCCAAAACCTCGATGGAGCAACGATCGCCTGGTTTGAAGTAACGTTGAACTGCGTGCGATGCCACAAGCATCTGCGGCACAAAAGGCACATTCCTTCGGGTGGTCAAACCAGCGACGGCACCCGCACCGGTGACGGACAGTAGTCCTTGGCTTAGGTTGACCCACATCTTAAGAGCCTGTCTGTACGATGGACATCCTTGCGTACGATGGACATCCTTGTCCGTCGAGTCTTAAAACAAGACGGACTTGGAAATCCATCTTACGGAACGAAATCACCTGCCCCTTACCCGGAGTTGGTCGAACACAAATCCCTGGAGTGAAAATGATATACTCCCGGTTCGGGGATCCATTCCGTTCCTTGCCCCGGTTTCTGAAATTCCAGCACCCCAAAAACACCCCAGTCAGGCAGCAGGATGAACAACGACCGGGCCAACAGTTTTTCCTGGGACAGCCTGCCGGTGGACCACCCGATTGACCTGATCGACCGGCGACGAATTGTGGGCGAGCAAATGATGATCTCACACGTCACGCTTCACAAGGGTTTTCGTGTCCCGTCGCACCAGCATCCCAATGAACAGTTCGCGGTCGTGCTGTCGGGGAAAATGCGCTTTGAGATTTTTGACACGGCCGATTCCCCGCCCCGAATTCTTGAACTGGGACCCGATCAGGTCCTGCATTTGCCGGGTGGTGTCCCCCATGCGGCCGAAGCGATTGAAACCAGCGTCGTGCTGGACCTGTTCAGCCCTCCCACGGAGCAGACGGGCGTCGACCAGAAATAGCCGACTGGGCTTCACCGGCATCCTTCGATTCTGTGCCCGCAAGACACATCGCGGGCACGTCTCCGCGGTGGTGATCCGCACGCAGCGGCATGCGTGGCAGTGGTCGTGCCGGCCGCTCACGCGATTCAGGAATTGCTGCAATCGTCGCAACCGGAATATCCTGCCACCGGGCGTTTTTTTTTGGCCACCTGTTCGCCAACATCCGGCCGGCTGTTGCCCGGACAAGCCAGGCTTCTGGACGCTTCGAATTTTCCGGAACCATCTTGAGGACAGGCCCCAATGCAGGAATCCATCTTCGGCACGATTTGCATTGCATCCCCCAAACTGAATGACGAACAAGTCAAACGCTGGCTGGTCCAGATCCACCCACTCGACCTGGAACAAAACCGGATCGAACTGGGAAAGGCGCCCGTCATGCTGGGCCGTTCCCAACAGTGCGACGTCGTACTGGAAGATGAATCCGTCTCGCGGCAACACGCACAAATCAGCTGGTCACCGACGGGCTTTGAAATCGCTGACCAGGGAAGTACCAACGGCGTGCTGGTCAACGAAAAACCGGTCAAGGCGAGCCTGCTGAAAACGGGTGACCGGATCCAGCTGGGGCAGCGCATTTTTCGTTTCCTCGCCGACAACGACGTCGAGAACCAGTACCACGAAACGGTTTATTCGATGATGACCCGGGACGGGCTGACATCGGTTTTCAACAAACGCTATCTGCTGGAGTGCCTGGATCGCGAAGTCGCCCGCAGTCGCCGCCACCAGCGATCGCTCGCCGTCGTGCTGCTGGACATCGACCATTTCAAAACAGTCAACGACACCTGGGGCCATCTGGTGGGCGACGAAGTCCTCCGCGAGCTGGCCAGTCGGCTGACTGGTATTCTGCGCGAGGACGAGATCCTCGCCCGGTTTGGTGGCGAAGAGTTTGCCATCGTCGATGGCGAATCGACGCTGGAAGCCGCCCGCGAAATGGCCGAACGCTGTCGACGGGTTGTCGCAGGCACACCGTTCACAACGGCCTGCGGGCCGCTGGACGTGACCATCAGCCTGGGCGTTGCCGCGAAGATTTTCGACGAAAAAACATCCGCCGAATCGATCCTGTCAGATGCCGACGCGCGTCTGTACGATGCCAAACGAAACGGCAGAAACCAGGTCGCCGGATAAGGGCACCGCTCCGGGCCTCACCGGTCTGGCAGGAGAATACTCCGCTGGTCTTTCGCTGATTCAGGTTTAAAAAAAGCAGCCAACACCATGACAATGACGACCGACGCCTGTGGCACGATCAACCTCCGCCCGCGCACCGCCGGGGCTTTGGAATCCGCTTCTGGAAATGCCGATTCGATTCCCCTGCATCAGGACCCGACACAACCCCGGTCCCAGGCAAATGCCGGCCAGCCGGACTGGTCGGGCAAAAGTCTGGGTGAGTACGAAATCGGTCGCCTGCTGGGTGCGGGCGGCAACGGTCAGGTCTTTCTCGCGCGGCACCGCTGGCTGGACATTCCCGTCGCAGTCAAATTCCTCGCCGCACTCAACCCGGGCGATGAGTCCGTGGTCGCACGGTTTCGCCGCGAAGCCACAACCAGTGCGAAACTGGTTCATCCCAACCTGATCCGGGCCACCGACGGCGGGATGGTTGGCAACCAGCTGTTTCTCGTTACCGAATTCGTCGACGGCGTTGACCTGTCGCAACTGGTTGGCCAGCACGGCCCCCTCTCCCTGAACGCCAGTTGTGCCATCATTCATCCGGTCTGCCAGGCACTGGGACATGCGGCTGCCCGCGACGTCGTCCACCGCGACATCAAACCGTCCAACATCATGCTCGACCGCACGGGATCGATCAAAGTACTCGACCTGGGACTGGCCCGCATCAACAATCATTCCAACACCATGACCGAAACCGGACAGGTGATGGGGACGGTTGATTTCATGGCTCCGGAACAGGCCGTCGATCCTCGCTCGGTCGATTTTCGCGCCGACCTGTACAGCCTTGGGTGCACGTTCTACTTTCTGTTGACCGGCCGGGCGCCTTTTCAAACCGAACAGCACGAAACGATCGGGGCCAAACTGCTGGCCCACATGGAAGCGGACTACACGCCGATTTCAAGACATCGCCAGGATATTCCCCGGCCGATTGCCGACTTGATCGACCGGATGCTGGCCAAAGACCCCAAACAGCGTCCCGCCAGTTTCGCGGTGGTGCAAAAAGCGGTCGAACGCCACGCTGCCGCCGCCGATCTGTCGCAACTGGTCGCAGGAGAAACTCCCCACGGAACAGCCGCTGGAACCGGGGTCAGCTGGTCCGACCGGGTTGCCGACGCCATCGTCGACTATTGCAAACTGGGTTTGAAACACGGCCTGGTCGTGCTGGGTTTCCTGCAAGTCCAGCCGAAAACCCGGCCCGGCGGCCGCACGACCTTTCAGCCCAGTTTCCGCTGGCTGAAAGGCGTCGCTGCCCTGGCCGCCGCCGGCGTTGCACTTTGGGCGACCGGTTTCCGCTTTGAATGGCAGGAAGTTCCGCCGCATCCGGATGCCGAATACTCGCAGGAGTATGTGCAGGAAGTCGACTGGTAAAGACTGCTGAAAAAAGCGTCAGACCCCGGCGCGTGAACGGCTACCGTTTGTCGTTATCGCTTTTGTCGTTATCGCTTTTGTCGCCACCATTTTCTTTGACCGCTTCCGCTGCCCGGGTTTCTGCTTCCTCCCGGGCAAGTTCTGCCCGGGCCCGTTCCGCCTCGGTCCGTTCGCGATTGGCGCGCAGCGATTCGGTCAGCGCGGTACTGGCGTCGACTGTCAGGTGGGATTTGGCGGAATTGAGCATTTTCCCAAACCATGCGATTTCTTCGTCGCTGTAGGGGAATCCCACGTTGCCTTCAGGCCCTGTGCTGTCGGCGACGATTTCAATTTCACCGCTGGAGGGATCGAGAAAGACGAACCACGGGATCCCTCCATTGTTCCCTTTGGAATATTCTTCCAGCAGGGCATCGCCACCCGGATTCCGGTCGGTATCGATTTTGACGTCCACAAAGGCGGCGTCGAGGATTTCGTGGACCTCAGGCCGGGCCATCCAGTCCTCCAGTCGGTGGCACCATCCACACCAGGGTGCCCCAAAGTGGAGAAAAACCAGACGTTTGGAGTCCCGCGCCTCGTGGATTCCTGCCTGCAGGATTTCGGCAGCTGGAACCGGTTCGGCCTGATGGGCCGTCAGGAATTTGAGCACCGCCTGGGGATCGTGAGCCTGGACCTTTTTGTCTTTGGATTCAAGCGATGCCGTTTCCTGGTTGGCGATCACATTGCCATCACCGTCCAGCACGGTCAGAAAAGGGAGTCCCTGTTTTGCGAAATCGGCCTGGTATTTTTCGCCCAACTCCAGGTTTTTGTCGCCGTGTCCCACATCCACCAGGACCAAATCGTATTCGTACATCAATTTGCGACGAACTTCGCCGTTGGTCAGGAAACAGTCGTGCAACAGATGACACCATCCGCACCAGTTGGCTCCCCACTGGATCAGAACGCGCCGGTTTTCCTTTTTGGCTTTGGCGAGCGCCGCGCTGATTTGTTGGCTGGCGTCGGCTTTTTCATCGTAAACCGGTTTGCGTTCCGGTTTTGACCTGGCTTTTTCATCCGGGTCCTGTTCCGTTGCGGATGCAGCAACAGCTTTTGCCGTATCGTCCTGCGGTCTGGCCGCGTACAGAATGGCAGGTAATGCAACTGCCAGCAGGAATCCGGCCAGTATGGTTGTGCCTGTACCAAAGAAAACCGGCCGCGTTCCGGCTGGAATGATGCCGTCTGATTTGAAGCTCATGGACCCGACTCCCTGAATTGTTGCTGCGACCCCGTATTTTCCCAAAAAGAACGTGGCCACAATTATGGCCGATCCCGCGGGAGTTAGCCAGAACGCCAGTCGCCAGTGCCTGGAGAATCAACGGATCGATTACACACCCAGTGAATGGGGCCACAAGTCCCGGTTGCACGGGAACCGCAACCTCGTCCAATACCGGTGTGTTGTGACCGGGGATCGCCGGCCGTTGCAATGCCGGTCCTTACTGGTCCTGCTGACCGGGTGGAATGTGTCCGGGCTGGCTGTATTTCTGTTTGTATTTTTCGTACAGACGGGTGTGGCGACTGGACAGGTCAACGGTCCGGCCCTGAATGTAGGCCGCTTCAATTCGTGTCCGTGTATCGAGCGGATCGCCATCGGTGATGATCAAAGTCGCATCCATTCCTTCGGCGATCGAGCCGACCCGGTCGGCCACATTCAGAATCTGCGCTGGGTAAATCGTGATCGCCCGGAGGGCCTCTTCGGCAGGCAACCCAAAGGCCACCGCGGTTCCAGCGTGAAACGGCAGTGTCCGCGTATTCCAGGTGTTTGAACGGTCACTGCTGCTGATGCAGAACTGAACGCCCGCCTCATGCAACCGGGCAGGGAGGGAATAGGCGTGATCGTCCGGATCGCCACGGCGCATTGGATTGCGGTAGACCGAAGAGACTACGACCGGGATCCCATGCTGTTTCAGCAAACCGGCACACAGCGGCGCGTCGTACCCGCCGAGAACAATCAGCTTCACCTTCTGTTCGACAGCGAAAGCGACGGCGGCCTGGATGTCGGCCAGCTGGTCGGCCCGGACCATGAGTGGCAATTTGCCGTGGACCACATCGCCGAGGCTTTCGAGGCGGAGATCAAAAGGCTGTCCGGACGACGTGTCCTCGCGCAACCGGGAATAGTTCCGTGCCCGTTCGAACAGGTCCCGCATCTGCTGGACTGCTTCGCCAGGTTTCGGGCCTGATTCATCCGCTGCCGTTGCCCGCCGCCGCCGCCCGCCGGTCGTGGCGGACGGCCAGTTGACGTGCAGGGCCGAATCCGGCAGCAGCGTCATGTCTTCCCAGGTCCACCCGTCCAGCTGAATCACCGCCGACTTGCCCGAAATCAGGCCGCCCGAAGGAGCCGTCAGCGCCACCAGAACTCCGTCGGCACGTGTCACCGCGATGATTTCGCTGTCGGGGTTCACGGCAACCTGGGCGCGGACGTTCGGGTTGACG
>JBGSVU010000388.1:0-8722 GCA_041752775.1 Pirellulaceae bacterium
GTGGCTGGCGATCCGGTCGGCAGTCGCCTCGTTCAGACGATGGAAACCGGAGAAATGCCCCCCAATGGCAACCGCGTGCCCGATGAAGAGTTCGCAAAAATCCGCGCGTGGGTCGCTGCGGGAGCACAGACCGAAACGGACGAGAACGCCAATTTGGCGACGCTGTCGGGCGATGCTGCTGCCCCTGCTGGAGCTCCGCCAATGGCCGAAGTGGCCCGGGCGACCGGCAACGAAACCGTCAGTTTTTCCCGTGACATTGCGCCGATTCTGGCCGAGGGTTGCTTCGGTTGTCACGTCGAAGCCGACCGGCCACGCGGCGGATTGAACATGACCTCTCTGGTCGCACTGATTCGCGGTGGCGACCGGGGTGGAGCGATCGTTCCCGGAAAAGGTGCCGAGTCGCTGCTGGTCATGAAACTGAAGGGAATGGGCGATGGTCAACGGATGCCCCAGGGAGCCCCGCCTTTGGCCGATGAGCTGATCGCAAAGATCGAAAAGTGGATTGACGAAGGGGCGACCTTCGACGCGGAGGACCCGGCACTTTCGTTACGGACGCTCGCGGCAATTTCCAAAACGAGTGGAATGTCAAACGAAGAACTGGCCCGGCACCGGGAAGAATTGGCGGTCCAGAAATGGGAACTTGCGTTTCCGGGCCTCCAGCCGACCATCGAAACGAAACCGGATTTTCAGGTGGTCGGGTCACTGCCGGAACCCGTTCGCAATCGGGTCGTGAGCCGGGTCGAAGCCATTGTGGGCCAGCTGAAACAACAGTTGCAGCTGGACGAAAATGAGCCACTGGTTTCGGGGACTGTCATCGTTTATGCCCTGGAAAAGCAGTACGATTTCAACGAATTCTCCCGAATGGTGGTGGGGCGTCCTCCGGCGGCTGGAACCGTTTCGTTCTGGAATTACGACCAGGTGGATGCGTCGATTGCCCTGCTGGTCGGTGAACAGTTCGACGGAGATGTCGGTGATCTGGCGCTGGCCCACGATTTTGCGGCGATTCATTTTGCTTCGATTGCCCGGGGCGTACCGCGGTGGTTCGCCGATGCGATCGGTTATGTGGCCGGAGACAGAATGCTCAGCAAAACACAGGCGGTAAAAAATCTGAGAGTGGCTGCCAGCGCAACGGCGGGGAAACTTGCTGGCCTGGATGAAATCAGAAACCCGCGTACCAATGAAGCGGTGGCTGGCCTGGGAGGCTACGTTGTTTTTTCGAGAATGCTGGAGGGTTCCAGCAGCCTCGTACGTCTGCGCGACACGCTGGCCAGTACCGGCAATTTTGATGAAGCAATTCAAAAAATGTTCGGCACGACCGTGGAAAAAATTCTGCCCGAAAAGCCCAAACCGAATGGCCGTAACCGGTAGAGCCATCCTGTGAACAGTTTTGAATTCGGACCTGGGCCTGTCACAACACGATGCTAACCGGGGCGATGATTCTCGCGGGTCTGGTGCTGGTGGGGTTGGTCGTTCAGACGGCCCAGTCGCTGAGCCTCGTTCGGCAGTTCCGCAATTATGTACCGCGATCGCTGCCTGACCAGGCTCTGCCCAAATGTGCTGTGGTGCTGTGCCTGCGCGGATGCGACCCGGGACTGGAGCGGAATGTCAGCCGGTTGCTGGACCAGGACTATCCAAATTTCCACCTGGTCTTCGTCGTTGATCATCCGGACGATTCGGCCCTGGAGATCGTGCGCCGGGTTCTGGAGCAACGGAAATTTTCCCGCGCGACCATTCGGGTCGTGGATCCGTCACCGTGCGCCAGCCTGATTGCCAACCATCATGGGACGGTCCTGCCAGAACTGGCAGCCGAATACGAGGTGCTGGCCCTGGTCGATGCGGACGCAGTCACGTGGCCAGCCTGGTTGCGGACGCTGGTGACGCCGCTGGTGGATTCGGAACTGGGACTGGTTTACGGGAACCGCTGGTACATGCCGCGGGTTGCCACGTTTGGATCAGTTTGCCGGTTCATCTGGAACTATGGTTCTGTCCAGCAGATGGTGTTTTTCCGATATCCGTGGGGCGGAAGTCTGGCGATGAAGGCCGCGTTGCCCCTGCGTCCGGAGTTTGGCGAGTCGCTGAAAAAATCCTTTGGCAACGACACGCCGATGTTTTCGCTGGCCGAAGCCGCCGGAATGAAGATGGCTTTTCATCCCGGAGTCATGCTGGTCAACCAGGAGCAGGTTCGCTTTGGAGATTTTTTCGACTGGATTGGGCGGCAGATGGTTTACGGTCGACTCTATCATCCGACCTGGCCCATGATCCTTGGGACCGGTGTCGCCACCGCATTTGTGATGGGGGTCGGCATCCTGGTCAACGTGGCCAGTATGCTGTTGATGAACTGGCATGCGGTGATGGTGTTGTCGGGTGCGATGGTCTTTTTCTGGGTGGTTTGGGTTGGGTTGCTGTTTCACTTTGACGGGCTGGTTGGCCGGATGGTCGCTGCGCGAGGCGAACCCCGCCGCTGGTGGAACGCCGGGACTGCGTTCCGGATTTTTCTGGCCGCACCCTGCGTGCAGTTTGTTTTTCTGGCGGGACTGTTCCGCGCCAGCCGGATGCGGCGGGTGCGCTGGCGGGGCGTCGATTACCGGCTGGACGGTCCGTTTGATGTCCAGATGCTGAATTATCATCCCTGGATTGCGAAAACGACGGGGAATGAGTCCATTCAGTAGCCTGCCATTAAAAAACGGTTGTTGTCTTCTCCATTTGCCTGCGAAACATGTCCCGGTTGTCCCAACCCGAATCCGCCTGCCTGTCTCCCCTGCGGGACATCCAGCGTATGGTCGAATTGACGGCGAGGTTGACGGCAAAACCTCACGGGGAAATCCTCCGCCGGCTGCGGATGGAATATGCAGACATGGGAAGCAGCGTGCGACAGGCCCTGAAAGAAGCCGGCATCCGGCCGTTTTTCTGGAGCGACCGGATGTTTAAGTTTTACGAGCAGACGGACGCGTTTCTTTTTGAAACGATGGTCTGGAACATGACTTTTGCCAAATGTGAGCTGCGCGCATGGATTCTCAAATATCTGGGTCGTGCCGGAGCCGGCGAGTCGCTGTTGACGTTCGGTGACGGGCTGGGATTCGATGCTTTCTTTTTTGCATTTGCCGGATTCCAGGTGACCTACTACGAAGTCTCCCGGATGTGTGCCGAATTTGCGAAATCGGTTTTCGATGACGGAAAACAGCAAATCGAAATGCTGACCGATCCGGGCAGCATCGAGGACCGCAAGTTTGACCTGATTGTCTGCCTGGATGTGCTGGAACATGTTCCCGATCCGCCCGCACTCGTTCAGTGGCTGGGCGCGCGGCTGAATCCCGGTGGGAGGCTGATTGTCAGCGCCCCGTTTTACCTGCTGAACCGGTCGGTCCAGACCCATTTGAAGTGCAACCGCCAGTTCAGCGGCGATTACCGGCGGCTGTACCAGCCTGCCGGACTGACTCCGGTCGCAGGACGCCTGTTCTGGAATCCGGTTGTCCTGCAAAAGAATGTTTCCACAACCGTGCCGTGGAATCTGCTGCTGGGAAGCGCATTGTTGTGGCCGGGACGATTCTGGTCGGCGCCATTTTCACTGGTCAGCAACTCGATGGTCCGCAAAAAACACCCCCTGGATCCTGCCGGCCCCTATCCCGCCGCGACAGAGATCAGTTCAGACGGGTAATCGTTGGCTGGTAACCCATTCCGTCCAGCGCCTCCCTGATTTGGCCATGGGTCAGTGACACAGAGCTGTTCAGTGCCGCCGTCAACGCGGCCTCAAAGACGTTGGTTCCAAACGAACGGCCGTCGAACATCGGTGTCGAAGTGACCAGCCAGCGCGCGCCGCGCTGTTGCAACAATTCCCTGTCACCGGCGGTCGTCGTGTTGGTCACGATGATTTTGCCGTCGAGCGATTCCGGCATGTGACGTTTGATGTAGTGGAAATCGTCAGCAATCACACTGGCCCATGCAAACCAGGAGCGAAACCGCGGTCGGTTGACATGCTGCTTTTTTCCTGTGGGATACAGCCAGGAAAAAGGCGCCCGGACAACCACGGGAATGAAAATCCTGCCAGCGGTTCGGGCAAGCCAGAAGCTGCGCGACGCAATCGGCAAGCCGAGAACAAAGCCGGGATCACCGAACTTCAACTCAAACCCTGCCCGGTAAAAACCTTCCACCATGTCGTACCGCGCGGCCGAAACACAGAACAGAACACGCTGGGCAGCAAGCGAATCTGCGAGGTTCTCCAGCACGAATTGTCCCAGGCCGCTTTCGACGACCGCACGGACTCCCGACCCATCGACTACCGGCGTCCGTAACCCCTGAACCAGAGGCGTCACTGCACGCAAAGGATAAACCCGGCCATCAAAATTGATTCCGAATTCGCATCCACCCATTCCAAACGCATCGACGGTCCCGTCGAGTTTCAAAAACAGCTCTCTCGCCCGGCGAAAGTCACCATCCACTCCCATCCGGCGGATCCGGACGGTCTGGCCACAGATCGTGGCCGTCACGGCGTGGTCGCGCTGGCTGCTGCCCAGACTGATCGATACAACCTGCTTCATGTAAAATCTTTCGCCCAGACTGTTCCGGTTTCACGTATCACTCAAGAGATGCATCCGGGCCGCTTCCAGCAGAATCTGCGTATGTCGACCGTCGAGGATGGCCGGATTGAAGGTCGCATCCATATGCAGACAGTGTTCATGCGTGTAAACGCAAAGGAACAGGTTGGAATTCTGTCTCAGCGGTGCGATCACCCGAAACCCGCTCATTTCCAGTTCGCCAAACCGGATCGGGCGGGAGACGTCGCCGCCCAGACGGTGGGCGAGATTTCCCAGGTTCGATAGCAGGCAACTGGCCAGGCAGCGTCCCTGATTTGTTTGCATCGGCCAGTGGCCAAACCATTTCTTCTGCAGCCAGAGATAGCGGTTCGCCGTAATGCCAGCCCCGACAAATTTGACGACCCGCATTTCCAGTCGCAGAATTTTCCGAAACCAGCTGGCCGATTTCCAGCGTCCCGGACTGCGGTCGAAATTGACCATCGCAACCATGTTGGCAGCGGAAACTGGCGGCTTTCCCCGCAGGTTGACCGGGATCATCAACCGCACCAGTGATTCGGCATGATCCGGATTGAACCGCTCATTCCACGTCTGGATCGCGAGGAAAAAAGCTTCCATGATCCGGTCGTTGACCGTCTGCCCGGACGCCCGACCAAGTTGTTTGATTCGGTGCGATTCTTCCGGCGAGAAAATCTGTTTCAACGTACAGTCCAGGCTGGCGCCTGTAGCGGCTGGCGATGTGACACCGGCCGCGGGCCGTTCTATTGCGGTGGCAGGCTGGATTGGCCGGGGCCTGTTGAAAATCATTTCCAGCGACCAAAGCATGCCGGCCAGATCGACAGGCCAGCGAAGGAAGTGAACCAAACGGTTGCGTCCGGCCGAGCTGCGGTGACGGGCCAGATAACGAACAGAGCTGGCCAGTAAATCCGGATTCGGCCGGCTGTCACTTGAGGGCGCGGGCGAACCACTGTACCGGTCCAGCACGTCGCGGATGAACTGCAGTGCACCCAACCCGTCCACACAGGCATGGTGAAACACAAACGCGAGCTGGTTTGCCGCAGCATCGTCGTCGGGAACCAGCAGGCGCAAACCCGACGAGGTCCTGAGATTGAACCGAAGCGACTGGTGCAGGTCGCCACGCGTCAGTCGGGGCACCAGACCTGCATCGAAGATCCAGCGTTTTCCATTTTCGGCCAGGCGGCTGAACAGAAGCGGATGTCGCACGGCGCATTCGGCGGCGGCCGATTCCAGCCGCGGCCCCTCAACGGGCCGGTCAAACTTCATTTCGAACGCGAACGACATCGGGTACTCTGCCGTGTCGTCGGCCAGCATGAAGTCTTCAAAAGTCTCAACAGGCAAACTGGCGGGAACTGGCGGCATCAGCATCAGGCCCTGACCGGACTCTTCCTGTCCAGCGTTCCGACCGTTGATTTCGCGATCATCGTGTCCGTGATCATGTTGCTGAAACTGAACTCGTCACAACACTTTTCCAGAGCTTCCAGAAACAGGGCGATTTGGGATTCGCTGACACAGAGCGGGGGCTGCACCCGCAACACCGACGGTTTCGATCGCGCAATCTGCGTGTAAATCCCGAACTCGTCCAGCAGGGTCTGCATCACGTAAATCGGCGACAGGTTGCGGATATGGTCCAGTGCATGCGGGGCCATGAAATGGCTGACACCGGTGGCATCGTGCGCCGCAAAATGCCGAACGATGTTGGCGGGCATCGGATTGAATTCAATCCCGGCCAGCAAACCCTGTCCGCGGATTTCCGCGATCAAATCGTTGCGACTGGCCAAACCGCGCAAACCGTCCAGCAACTGTGCCGAACGGCGTTCGCAGTTTTCGACCAGATCGCCTTGTTCCAGCACCTCCAGTGTTGCCAGCCCCGCAGCCATGGCCAGGCTGCCGCCAGCAAAGGTCGATGTGTGCAGGGCAAAATTTTCGACCGATCCATAGGCCTTCATCCACAATTCCGAACGACACAGCATCGCTCCACAGGGGACCAGCCCACCGCCCAGTGATTTGGCGAGAGTCATAATGTCCGGCGAAATTCCATAGTGATCGGCACAGAACAGTTTCCCTGTCCGTCCAAGTCCCGTCTGGATTTCGTCGAGGACCAGCAGTGTCCCGCTGTCCCGGCAAAGCCGCTCCACTTCATTCAGGTATCCCGGCGGCGGCACGTGCATGCCGCCCTCGCACTGAAACGGCTCGACAAAAAACGCGGCATACTTGCGGGTATTCAGTTCCGCGGCCAGCCTCTGCAGATCCCCAAACTCGACGGCGTCCATACCGTCGACCAGCGGAGCAAACGGCTTCTGGAACTTCCGGTTACCGGTAATGGAAAGCGCACCGAGTGTCTTTCCATGATAGGAACCGTGACAATAGAGAATGCGACTGCGTTCGGAGGTGATCCGTACCAGTTTGATCGCCGCCTCAATGGATTCGGCGCCACTGTTGGTGAAGGAGACCATTTTCAGGCCCGGCGGGCTGCAACTGACCAGCCGGTCCGCCAGGGCCGCAGCGTAGGGATTGATCGCAGCCTGGGCAAAACCAGGCGACAGGGAACTCATCGCAGTCTGGATGGCAGCGACAACGGCCGGATGATTGTGTCCCAGATTCAGGCTGCCGAATCCGGAAACGAAATCGAGGTACCTGTTGCCTGCAGCGTCCCAGAGATGACAGCCTTCACCGCGAACAAACGTTTTGAGGAACCCGCTGGTTTTTCCCAATGCCGCGAGCACCGGATTGATGTAACGCTGGTACTGGTCGGCGGCCAACCGGGCGAGGTCGGAGGGCGTGGCCTGAGGGGCTGATACAGATGGTTGCGGTGACGCACTGGAACCACCCGACAACAATTCGCTGACGAAACTGGTTCCGGCGTGGTGGCTTCCGTTGTGACCGTTGCCCGACGGCGCGACAGGGTTTCCGGACAGAGGCGAAAATCCGTTGGGCGCCGCGACCGGATCCGCAGGTTTGCTGCGAAGTGCCTGGCCCCCGGCAGACCGCCTGCTTCTCGTTCGGCAAACCGCTTTCTTGAATCGCGAAATCTGCTGTCCATCAACCGGCACACCAAACGAACTGAGCCTGGAAAAATCAAAGCCGTGCCCACAGGCAACCGAACCAATTTCCAGGATGCCGTCGATACACAGGTTTCTGCCCACTGAAAAACACTCTCTCCTGTTTTCCAGTGCCAGCACCATCGTTTCCCCAAAACAGCTGGGGACCATGCCGTGATTGAAACCGATGAACATCGATTCGCGGGACATCGTTTCGGGCGTCATCAGCATGCCGCCCGTCAATATCAGAATGTCGTCCCGCAGAATCCGGTTGCCAATGACATCGGTGGGCACAGCCACATCGATCACGAGGGTGCCGGGCAGCAGCCAGTTCTGGTCGATACAGTCCCCGGACGAAGTCGCCGAGAGCACAACTCTCGCCGACTGAAGGGCCTCGGGGATGTTGGTCGAGAGCTGACATTGCAGCGAATCCGCAAATTGCCGCGCTCGCGCACTGGGTGTTCGCGCCACGCAGATCAGGTCGCGGCACCGTGGCGCCAGCAATTTGGCCAGAGCGGCCCCGATACTGCCAGGCACACCCACAATGGCAACGGTCTCATTTTCCAGCTGTATCCCCGACAATTCACAGGCCCGCAGCAGATTCTGGTTTGCGGAAAAAACAGTCAGGCTGTTGCCCGTCGTGATCGCGACCGGTCCCCGTTCTGCCAAATGCTGGCCGTGGCCGCCGACAATTCCTGTCATTGAGCCCAACCCGACGATTTCCGCGCCCCAGCGGGCAGCATCATCAACGGCCTGTTCCATAAACCCGATTGCACGACCGGGATTGTCCAGAATCTGCATCGCGTCCATCGGGATTTCGTAAAAGCGGCCTTCACAACTGCCACCCGTCACCGAGACCAATCCGCGCAACTCATCGACAACACGAATCGTCTCCTCACCCGCCGGATCCACCCGGAACTGGCTCAGATTGCGATGCAGCAACTGGCAAAACTGGAAAATGTCGCCACCCCAGCTGCGGCGCAGAGTGCCGGCGTCATCGACGGCCAGCAGCGACCGGTGCTCCTGGGAAAGCGGATGGGCAAGAAAAGCAAACTTCATCTGACCGCCTCGGGTTCCGAATGTGCCAACCCGACCCCACTGCCAGAATTACCGGGAGGAGGGCTGGACTGAAAC
>JBGSVU010000389.1:0-2416 GCA_041752775.1 Pirellulaceae bacterium
CGGTTTGTATTCGGCATCGCTGACCTGGACGCTGAGTACCGGACTGGAAGGTACGATGGACGTCCTCGTCCGTCGAGAAGTGCTGGAATTCGACTGATCGCGAGTTTCACCGGAGTTCGACTGGTCGCGAATTTCACTGAAGTTCGACGGACGAGGACGTCCATCGTACGGGTCGTCGGCATTGCCGATCGCGAGCTGAACGCGATGGGGCACATCCGACACGAGCCAGCGCATGGTTTGCCGCCAGGATTTGTCGAGGTCCCTGTTCTCTTCGGGCGTGTTCATTTTCCAGCGCCACAAGTCGCCGATCAGCAACGCCGCCGTACGGCCTTTGCCAAAGCGCTGCACGACCAGCGCCGGATAAATTTTGTCGTCCCCCGCGCGGACATTGGCCAGCACCGAGGCCCCAGGTTTAATCGAACTGGAGATGTTCAGCGTCTGGAAGCCCGGCATGGCGATCAGCCGTGTCTCTTCTTTTTCGCGGGTGGATTCCATGCGAACCCAGGGCTGAATCCATCCTTCCCGCGTCAAATCCAGGCGGTAATTCATTTTTTCCATGACGGGTTGCCGTCCGTCGAGGTAAACCGGCAGGGCTTCGCCGACCGGTGTGCGGTCGTATCCCCCCGAAGCAAAAGTTTCGGCGCCGCCCAGCATCAACAGTCCGCCACCTCGCAAACTGACAAACTGCGAGATGAGCGTCTTCTGGTCCTGCGTGAAAAAATCAGCTTCGATATCATCCAGCACTACGGCATCGTACTCGTACAGCGTTGCTGCATCCTTCGGGAAACCGTCGCGCAACTCGACGTCATCACGCGTGTCCAGCCGAATCAAGACGGGCTCGTCGTACTGTTCGGCCGTCGCATCGCCCTGGTTGCCGAAACCGCGAAACAGCGGATTGGTCGATTCATCCGTGTGGCCGCGAAAAGTAAACTTTGGTTCCTTCCTGGCCACCCGCAATAATCCGGCCAATTCGATTTCATGGTCATCGGCCACGGCCCGTCGCATGAATTTGTATTCCCAGTTGGGCCGGCCGGCGAGATACAAAATCCGAAAGGGACCCTGGCCGCGATCGACTATGATCGTTCGTTCGTTGTTGACGAAGGTCGCTTCTGCGGACGAATCCGGGGCACTCGCCGAAGCGGTTTGTCCCTCACTGCTGTTCAGTGGGCCCGCTGCGGTATCGGACTGACGGGATGTTTCCGGCCCCATTCCGTCGATCCAGGCGCGGACCCGAAACACATTCACACCGCGGTCCGCCGGGTTCAGCTGAAACCGGACTGCGAACGGCTTGTTATCCACAACCCGGCGAACTTCCTGGACTTCGATTTGATTCCCGTCCTTGCCCAGCAACTCGACTTTAACCGTCTCGCCAGCGAAACCCTCGGAAAACAGTACGGCCCGGATCGTGACCGGTGCCGATTCGAAATTGGTTTGCGACGTCTCTATGTCAGTGATCGACAGGTCGCGGACCGGGCGACTGCTGGCGACGATCACCGGATAAACGGGTGGCAAACTCGCCAGGTCGAAGCCCTGCTGTTCCAGCGCCGATTCGGAGAAACTGCCATCCGTCATCAAGACGATCCCGGCCGAGGGTTTTCCATCGATCCGCTTCCCCGCCATTTCCAGCGAACCGCCGACCGTCGTTCCGGTGCCGTCAGCCCGGTAGTCCGAAAAATCGGTAACCGCGTTCAGCCGGGAATCAAACTCGTACTGTCGCAATTCAAATTGTTTGTCGAGCGATTCGAGCCAGCTCTTTTTTTCCCGCAGCAACTCCAGCATCGCTTCGGCCCGAGTCCGCGACCCGCCCCAGTCGCGTACCTGCAGGCTTTGGCTCGAATCGGCCATCACAATGATCGAATTCGAACCTGGAACCGGACGGGTAAAACTCTGCATGGGCTCCAGCAAACAGAGCGCGAGCAACGCCAGGGCCGCTGATTTCGTCACCGTCAGCAACAGTTTCACCGCCAGGGAAACCCGCCGCGACCAGTTGGCATAAAAGATCACCGGCAGCGCAACGGCGAACACGATGATCGCAGGCACCATCCAGTCGAGTGCGTTCCACGAACTGGGCAAACTCATTTGCCGGTCCCCAGTTGTTCGTAGTACTTCTGCACAGCGCGTTCATACCGGGTCGGAACCGGTTCGCGATTGAGCGGGACCAGCGAATTTTTCGTGTCGCGACGCAACAATTCCCGTGTGACGCTTTTCTGCAACTCCGCCAGTGGCTCGCCGATTTCCATTTTCACCAGATCCCAGTTGGGTTCTGCCGAATGCCGCTGGACCTCTTTTCGAACCTCTTTGGCGCGGTCGCGAATGCGGGCCGCTTCCGCCCGCAAATCCGGATCGTTGATCATTTCTTCGACATCCCGCAAGCGGTCCGACCACTCGCGAAAGTCTTCGCCGGCTATCGGAGCCC
>JBGSVU010000390.1:0-3201 GCA_041752775.1 Pirellulaceae bacterium
GACCACCCCAGGCGGACTATGCGAGTCTTGGTTTGGTGGAAATCTCGGGCACGATCACGCTGGATGGACGGCCTCTGGCGGGTGCAACGATCTACTTCCACAACAAGCCGGAACGGGTTTATTCCTGGGGAGTGACGGATGCCAACGGCAGGTATCACCTGAACTTCGATTCCCGAAAAAGCGGAATCATGCCGGGAGACAAGTCCATCGAAATTCTGGGCTCCGCTCCTGTTCCAGAAAATGCGGGGGATGGTGAGGGAGAGGATCCGGGTGCCAGGTCCGCTGGTTCGGAGCAACTCCCCGCCCGTTACAACGCGCAGTCCACGTTGACCTACACCGTGACCCAGTCTGACGATCAGGTCAATTTTGACCTGACGTCGGATTAACACATTTGCATGTCCAGTTTTTGTTGTTTCCCACCTCAAGGAGAATTTTTATGAAGTCCAGGTTTCACAAGTTGGCGCTGGGCGCCATCCTGTCCCTGATCGGAGCCGGCCTCGCCCAGGCCCAGACCACCGTTACATTCCAGCAGGGCGTCAACGGTTACAGCAGTACTTTTGACCGGAAAATCGCGTTGGCCTCCAGCATCGATGGTGCCTTTGTCGATACGACAGTGGCTTCCTTCTTTATCGATGGCGACCCCAACGATTCCAACCGGGCTGACTATCTGATTCGATTTGGCGATATCATCGGCGGCAGTGGTATCCCGGCGAATGCCATTATCCTCGACGCCCAGTTGACCTTGACCACCACTGGCTCGGCGGTCAGCAGCAACTCCCAGTCCAGCGAAGCCTACAATGTGTACCGCCTGATTCAGCCTTTCGATTCCAATTCGACGCTCGATGGCGACTTCGGTGACAACAACTTCGAGTGGACGCCATTCATGGATGGAGTCGAGCCCGAAGACGGAGAGGCCGACATGATCCTCGGAACTTTTGACCGGTCGGCGGACGGCCCCGAGACAGAAAAGGCTGTGGATTTGCCCTATTCGGCGGATGTCACCCGGGCCGTACAGAGTTGGGTCAATGGCGACACGAATCATGGCGTGGCAGTTCTTGCTGACCATGTCGACAACGATGATGGCTGGAGCGTTCACACGACGGGATCGTCGCTGGTCGCAGCCCGACCGCTGCTGACCGTGACGTATACCACCGAAGCCGATGTCGAGGTCGTTGAACTCCAGCAGGGACTCAACGGCTATGCCGGCACCACCGACATGTACCTCTCGCCCGCCGGGTCAGGATTCAGCAACATCGATGGTTCGATGATCAGCGAAGTTTTTCTGGACGGCTCTGACGGTTTGACATCACCGGACTCACCGGCCATGCTCAGGTTTGATCTGGCCGGCCTGCCAGAGGCTTCGGAAATCCTGAAAGCCGAATTGATCATGATGACCGGAGTTTCAAGCGGCAGTTCGGACTCACCCAGTCAGACGCCCGGGGTCGGCTGGAATGTGCATCAGCTGCTGGTTCCCTTTTCAACTGCTTCCACCTACGAAGATTTCGCAGGCGACTTTGCCGCCATGCTGATTGCCGGGCAGATCGATCCCCAAGTCGGCCAGTTCCGGGATATTGACGAAGCAGAACTGGTGAAAGTGGACGTGACCAGTATCGTTACGAACTGGATGGTCAATGATGAAACCAACCATGGGTTCTACATTGGTGCCAATGGCACGTCGAACGGCTGGCAGGTCTTTGCCTCGGGCGGAGCTGATCCCGACCTTCGTCCCATGTTGCGGATCACCCTGAAAACAGGATCCGGTTTTGTTCTGGGTGACGCCAATGGGGATGGCGCAGTCGATTTCGGCGACATTGATCCGTTTCTGCTGGCGCTGTTTGATCCGGAGGGGTATGCCCTCCTGTATCCCGGCATCGACCCGAACGTGGTGCTCGATTTCGATGGGGACAACAACCTCAGCTTCGGCGACATTGACGGGTTCCTCGCGGCACTGTTTGGTACCTGAGTCACAGGACCAGGATTTCTTTAACAGCTGGCGGGAGTCCATTTGCGGCTCCCGCCTTTTTTTGTCGGCGTTTCCTGCTGCAGCTCCGCGCGACGTCAGGCTCTTCTTTTTCATGGGTAGCCGCCAGTCGTTGCTTCCGCCCGGATAAACCGGACGGAGAGCGGAAGGGCGATGTCGTTCGGTTGGTAGCCGCCAGTTGTCGCCCCACCGGATAAATCCGGTGGAAGGGGCGGGAGTTTTGGGGGGAACAGGGGACAGTTGGGGTCGACTGTTCAACTCTCTGGTGCCGGAACAGTTGGGGAAAACTGCTCTACTTTTTGCTTCCGGAACAGTTGGGGACAATGGTTCTACGTTCGGCTGGCGAAGGGGCTGGTCTGGCCGGGGAACCAGCGGCAGAGCAGCACGCCGAGAAAGTAGAGCATCGTCAGCGGAACCGCCAGCAGGACCATGCTCAGCGGATCGGCCGGTGTCAGCACCATCGCGACCACGAAAATCACCATCACCGCGATGCGCCATTTCGCGAGGTACGCCTCGATCGAAAAGACATTGATCCGGTTCAGAAACAGCATCACCAGTGGCAACTGAAAAGCGATGCCGAATCCGAGTGGCAGAAACAGCACAAAGCTTAACCACTCATTGATCCGCGGCTGCATCTCGATCCCGAGGTTGTAGTTGACGCCCAGGAAAAACCCCAACACCGTGTCAAACACGAACAGAAACACGACCAGCACACCGGCGGCGAACAGCAGCAGGCTGACGGGCAGGAATATGTGGATATAACGTTTTTCGTGCGGATAGAGTCCGGCGGCGACGAAGCTCCAGATCTGCACAAAAATCCAGGGCGCGGACAGCACCAGTCCTGCGACCATCCCGGCTTTCATCCAGATCATGAAGCCTTCGACCGGATTGAGTGACTGCGGGCGGACGTCGAGATCCTGCCAGATTTCGAGCGGGACGAGGTCGAGTTTCTGGGGCAACACATGCGGCGCGAATACCGCGGTGATCAGCGCGCGGTTCAGGCGGCGGCTGACGTCGGGCTGGAACTCCTTTTCCAGGGACTGTTTCATCATTTGCAGCGGTGTCGGCTGCGGTTCGGCAAATTGCCGGGCCAGCCAGTTTCGTTCGGGAACTTTCAGAATGTCGACAAACGCTGCGGATTCGTGCAGCGCCCGGTGATCCAGCAGTTCGTTCAGAATATCGACCACGGTGGCGACGGCATCGGGGTCGTCCCGTTTCGA
>JBGSVU010000391.1:0-1794 GCA_041752775.1 Pirellulaceae bacterium
GCGATGTCCTCGATGCGGTCAAGACCAGTGTCTATCCCAAAGTCATCGACTGCCCGGATTCAAAACGAAGCGGCAAGACGTTTTTGTCGGCGATCGCACGCAACGGCGTCGAACTGAAAATTCGCGCGCGGGTTACCGTGCGGACCAACCTGGAACAGCTGATCGGGGGAGCCACCGAAGACACCGTGATTGCCCGCGTCGGTGAAAGCATTATTTCCTCCATCGGCTCCTCGAACACCCACCAGGATGTGTTGGAAAATCCCGACCGGATCTCCAAAGCCGTTCTGGCCCGCGGACTGGACGCACACACGGCCTTTGAAATCGTTTCGATTGATATCGCCGACATCGACGTTGGAGAAAACATCGGTGCCCGCCTGCAGGCCGACCAGGCCGAAGCCGACACCCGTGTGGCCCAGGCCAATGCCGAAAAACGGCGCGCCGAAGCCGTCGCCCGCGAACAGGAAATGAAAGCCGGCGTGGCAGAAAATCGCGCCCGGCTGGTGTTGGCCGAATCCGAAGTCCCCCGCGCGATGGCCGAAGCCTTCCGGGCTGGCATTCTGAATGTGGGCGACCCGGGGAAAAACGGAACCTGAACCCCAAAATGAAACACTGGCTGTTCAAAACTGAACCCGACAGCTTTTCAATTGATGACTTGGCCAGATCGCCCGGCAAGAAAACTTTCTGGAACGGAGTCCGCAATTATCAGGCCCGCAACCTGTTGCGCGATGACGTCAGAAAAGGCGACCTCGTTCTGCTGTATCACAGCAACGCCAAACCCGCCGGGGTCGTTGGAATCTGCGAAGTCGTCCGGGAGAGTTACGCCGATTCGTCGGCCCTCGATTCCGCAAGCGAGTATTTTGACCCCAAAGAAACTCCCGAAAATCCGCGCTGGGTCATGGTCGATATCCGGCTGAAAGAGAAATTTCCCAGAATGCTCCCCCTCGATGAGTTGCGGATGGTCCAGGCACTGGACGGCATGGAATTGTTGCGCCGCGGTTCCCGATTGAGCATCCAGCCCGTGTCCGCGCGGCAGTTCAACGCCATTGTCGCCATGGCCAAAAAGTAGTTCTCCCGGCGCCGCCCCAATCACAGTTCAAACGACTCCCCACTTTCGAAAGCAGTCTCCCGGCATGTCTTCCGCTCCCCTCACGCAGATACCCCGCAACCTGATGTTCCGCTACCGGTTCCCCTGTCACCCGGCGGCGGGGACGGTTCCCGGATCAGCTGCCGAAAAAACTCACGCCCTGCCGGTCATGGGGCGATTCGAAGGGCAACGGCCTTTCGCGGAATGGCAGGCGGGCTGGAATGAAAAAGGCCTGCACGTTTCCGTTCAGGTGACCGGACGGACGACTTCGCTCTGGTGCAAACCGACCCAACTGATGGACAGCGACGGAGTCCATGTCTGGGTCGATACCCGGGACACCCACGACGTGCATCGCGCCACGCGATACTGTCACTGGATGATGGCGATGCCAACCGGGGGCAGCGGGCCGGGGGGCGCCCAATGCTCGATGCTGAAGATCAATCGCGCGCGGGAGGATTCACCGTCGATCAACCGGGCCAAAGCCGATGTGGTCTCCAAAGTCCGCAAGGACGGCTACGATTTGGCACTGTTTCTGCCTTCGGCCATGTTGAACGGCTGGAATCCGGCGGAACAGCCTTCGATCGGATTTTTTATCGGCGTTTCCGACCGCGAAATGGGATGGCAGACGCTGGGCGTCGGTCCCGAACTGCCAATTTTCGAAGACCCAAGTCTGTGGCAGACTCTGCGACTGGTTGGCGAAGCAAAATAAC
>JBGSVU010000392.1:0-3796 GCA_041752775.1 Pirellulaceae bacterium
CGAACGGACGTACACCCCTCGCGGGCAGCTTGCGACGATCAAGTACAACGGCTCGGTGATCGACACCCGGACGTATGACAACGGCGGGCGTCTGGCGACCAGCACCTACAGCAACGGCTGCGTGACGACTCACACGTACCGTTCGTCCGGTTCGCAAAAGGACAACCTGCTGGCCTCAATCGCCACCACCAATCCCGGTCCGAACAAGGTCGGCACGTACGCCTATACGTGGGACGCCAACAAAAACAAAACATCAGAAACGATTACCAACAGTCCACTCTCGGGTTACGGTTTCACAACTGGCGCATCAGGTTACGATGATGAAAATCGTGTCACGAATTGGTCGCGCAGCGACTCCCTACAGACACAGGCCTGGTCCCTCTCACCTGTCGGCGACTGGAACAGTTTCAATCAAACCGGTAACACGGCTATCACCCAAACCCGCACCCACGGCCCCACCCACGAGTTCACATCGTTCACAGGCACTTCAGGAGGCCAACCCGCCAATGGCACGATCACGTATGACGCCAAAGGCAACATGCTAACCCGCCCCTCCAGCCTCCAGCCTCCAGTCTCCCGCCCTAAACCTCTCTTGGGACATGGACAATCGAATGGTGGGCGCCGACACCAACGGCACACCTTCTTCCCTAGAAGTCACTTTCGGCTACGACGCCCTCGGCAGGCGAGTCTCCCGCACGGAATCGGGCAGCACAGTTATCTTCTACCAGGCAGGTCATCAAACCATCGCCGACTATGCCAGCGGTGCCGCACCAGCATCACCAACATACCGCTACGTCTACGGCGATTACATCGACGAACCAGTGATGCGAGAAACCGCCTCCGGCTCGGTGAAACACTTCTCCCATCGCAACCAACAATACTCAATTGCCGCTTTGACGGACAACACGGGCTTCGTGATTGAACGATACGTCTACTCAGCTTACGGAAAACTACAATACTTCGATGCTTCCGGAACAATCATTACTACGTCTAATCAAGATAGTCGGTTCGCGTTCACGGGCCGTGAATGGGAATCGGAATTGGAGTTGTACCATTTTCGCGCGCGGTGGTTCGATCCTTCGATTGGGCAATTCGTTTCCCGTGATCCCTCTGGTTTCGACATCGGATTCAGTGTCTATCCATTTGCGGCAGCTCTTTCCGGCGTTGATCCAAGTGGCCTCCGGGTTGTACAGGGTCCTGGTATTTACGATCAGTTTCCACAGGAAGTGAAGGACGCATACGCGGCAACCTGTGAAGAGAATTGCCAAAAAGTCGGTGAATACTGCAACGAATGCGATCTCAGGAAAGAATGGCATCAATGGACGGATTCATTTTGTAAAAAACGAAAGAAAACATGTCTGGACTATTGCAAGAGCAATGCTTCTTCCGGCGATATCTCAAGTGTTTCCGGCGAAAGCGTTAGCCAAGCGGCTGGCTATACTACAGGCGCTGTCGCTACCGCCGCCGGAATTGGAGTAGGAGCTGGTTCAGCAGCGTATGGCTCAGGGAAGGTCAAGATCGCAGGTCTGGGTGCTGGTGGAGTCATTACAGCATGGGGTTGGTGGTCAGCGTTGAGAACGATTCAGGAAGCCCGAAAAGACAAGCGTCAGCTCATGGTAAAGCAGTTTGAATTTTTCAGCGAAAATTTACCTTCAAACAAACAGGGAAGATGGGGCAATTGTCGTGGAAGCTATTCCGCAGGGGTGTTTTACCCAGGACAACTAGACCAAAGCATTAACGGCGATAGAAATTCCGGGGCTGCATTAGCCAGTGGATTCTGGATTCGGCCATGCGATCAAAGCGATGCAAGCGAAGGCAACATCAACATCCTGATGTATGGGCATTTCGAAGGCGGCTGGCAAAAGACACTCATCGAAGCGGGAGACAAAAATTTCCTTGCCGCACCCTGCTTGACCTTCGACCAGCTGGCACGAATCGAGTCACACATGGCCTGTGCGGACAAAGGGAAGAAAGAGCCGTCGTTGCCTGTTGAAACGAGACCTTTAATTCCAACTATTCCACCCCTGCCATCAAGAAGATAATGAAGGCAAAATCCCGATTCTTGAGTAGCCCGATTCTTTGGCTGTCTCTGGCCATGTTGTTTCTGTTGGGCCTGTCGTTTGTGTTGTCTTTACCAGCAGTTATGCGGCAATACACGATCAATCAGTCCGTCTATTTGCTAAAGAGCAGGGGCATTTTCAGGTCCTACTCACATGGAAGTGGTAATCTCTATATCGTGAACCATAAAGTTTCTAATGATGAAGCTGCTGCGATTCTGACATTGTCAGATCGCATTGAGGGAGTAGTCGCTTGCGATTCGCAGGTTGGCGACGATGAATTGGCAATTTTTGCCCGTTGCGAAAATTTGTGGTTTTTGAATGTTCCCGGCAACTCCAGTGTCACGAGCTGCGGCATTCGGTCCGTGGCGAAACACAAAAAACTTAGGGCTCTCTGCTTAAACGATGTGCACGTTGGGGACAATGTCATTCCATCACTGGTGAAGATTCAGTCATTAAGGCAGTTGAGCATAAGGGGAACTGATATTAGCGAAGAGGGGATCTGGCGTTTGTTGAAGGAATGTCCGAATCTGCAATTGCTTGCACATTGCGATTACATGGACGATGAAGGAAGTTGTCTCAAATTTCACCTTGATCGAGCCAAGGCAATGGAAGAATAGTCAATTGTCACGGGCCGAATTGTGGCTGAAGGGATCTGGGGCTCTTTTGAGGCTGGTGGCCGAATTGTCGAGAATTCTGGAGAACGCACCGCGATCCGGCAGGTTGCTGGCCAATTGAAGGCTTACTTTCACGGGCCGGAATGCAGTTGACCTCAGTCACCGGATTGCGAGACCCGGATGACTTCGCTATCTGTCGTGACGCCCCGAGAGACCTTTTCGATTCCGTCTGAGCGGAGCAGTTTCATGCCTGCCGACTGGGCTGTCTCGCGAATTTCTGCTGCGTTGGCACGCTGGTGAATCAGCGTGCGGATCGATTCGTTGATGGTCATCAGTTCGAACAGCCCCAGCCTGCCGCGATAGCCGGTTTGACGGCAGTTGGCGCAGCCACTCCCCACAAAGGAAAGACCGGAACGGGTACCGTCACCAGAATCTGGTTGAGTTGCCTCGACGACCGATTTGCACTGGTCGCAGATTTTGCGAACCAGTCGCTGGGCCAGTACGCCGACCACACTGCTGGATACCAGAAACGGTTCGATGCCCAGCTCCAGTAATCGCGTCACGGCACTGGCGGCGTCGTTGGTATGGAGCGTTGAAAAAACCAGGTGCCCGGTCAGTGCGGACTGGATTGCCATCTTGGCGGTTTCCTCGTCGCGAATTTCGCCAACCATGATCACATCGGGGTCCTGGCGGAGGACGTTGCGAAGGCCACTGGCGAAGGTCAGCCCCTTTTTTTCATTGATTTGGGTCTGGCTGATCCCGTCCAGCTGATATTCGATCGGGTCTTCGAGGGTCAGGACGTTGGTGTTTTTGACGTCCAGTTCACCAAGGGCAGCGTAGAGGGTGGTGCTCTTGCCACTGCCGGTCGGGCCGGTGACCAGCACGATTCCGTGCTCCCGATGAATCAGTTTTCGGAACTGCGTCAACAGTTCTTCCGACATTCCCAGTTCGTTCAGTGTGTACAGCCGGGAGCCTTTGTCGAGCAACCGGATGACGATCCGCTCGCCGTAGCTGGTCGGCAGCGATGCGACCCGGAGATCGACAATGCGTTTGCCGATTCGGGCTGTCGCCCGGCCATCCTGGGGCATCCGTTTTTCCGCAATATCCATGCGGCCCAGTATC
>JBGSVU010000393.1:0-4386 GCA_041752775.1 Pirellulaceae bacterium
CAAACGTACCGAGTGCCACGAACAACAGAATTGCGAGCATGCGAAAGAAAAACATGCGCGAAAAAATGGTGCCGCGACGGTTGGGGGCGTCCTGGTCCTGGGACATGGCTTCATCCGTGAGCGATTGAACGGTGGCGACAGGCAAGTGGGTCTTACCGGGCCTTTCCGGCTGTTTAGGGAGTCGTGGCGAAATCCGCAAACAGGATATTCGCCGGACTGTCCAGCCGGAACGGTTGAGTAACAAGGTGGCACTTTGGAGTTTTGGTTACAGGATATGGGGGGTGTAGGGCAAGGCCATTTGGGGAATTCCGGCTGTTTTCGGTAGCGGACCCTGCTTTTTTGCCTTGACCGGGATCAACGGTCGGGCGGTTTCGGACGGTTGGTGTTGCCAGCATCGTCGGCGGCATGAACAATGGAGGCGCGTGAAGGGACTTTTGGGGTCCTGCCGCGACTGCCATTACCCTGAATACTGGAAACCAGACGTCCACGATGCACCGCAATTTTCTCCGTTCCAAAATCCATCGCGCCCGCGTCACAAAGGCTGATCTGAACTACGAAGGGAGCATCGCCATTGATCCGGTATTGATCGAGGCGGCGCGTTTTCTGCCGTTTGAACGTGTGGAGATCTACAACGTGACCAACGGCAACCGGTTGGCGACCTATGTGGTACCGGGTGAACGGGACAGCGGCGAAATCTGTTTGAACGGAGCGGCAGCACGGCTGGTCCAGCCCGACGACCTGGTCATCATCTGCTGTTATTGCGATTTGAACGAAACAGAAATCCAGCGTCATGTGGCCCGCGTCGTACTGGTCGACCAGGACAATCGAGTGACGGAAGTGATTGACCACCGGGTCATCGGCGACAAGGAACTGGCCGGGGACCTGAATTGAGTGCGACAGCGGCAATCGGGATCGGGATCGTCGGCTGTGGCATGATCGCGCGGTTTCATGCGGCCGCGATTGCGGATTGTCCCGGCACACGACTGGTCGGGTGCACCAGCCACTCTCCGGAATCGGCGAACAGGTTTTCCGAAAAGGAGGGCTGTCGGGCCTTTCCGGATCTTGCGTCGATGCTGGACGATCCCGAAATTCGCGCGGTGGCAATCTGTTCTCCCAGTGGGGCTCATCTGGAACCGGCCCTCTCGGCGATCCGGGCTGGTCGGCATGTGATCGTCGAAAAACCTCTGGAGATCACGCCGGCACGGTGCGACCAGATCATCGAGGCGGCGGGGCAGGGCAATGTCCGGGTGGCGACCGTCTTTCAGTCCCGTTTTTCGCCGGTTTGGCAGCGGCTGAAAACGGCGGTGGAGCGGGGCGATTTCGGAACGTTGGCCGCGGGTGATGCCCATGTCAAATGGTTTCGCCCTCAATCCTATTACGACAGCGCGGCGTGGCGCGGCACCTGGTCTCTGGATGGCGGCGGGGCGTTGATGAATCAGGGGATCCATACGGTCGATCTGCTGTTGTGGATGATGGGACCGGTGCGGCGGGTCAGTGCCTTTGTGGCGACGCGGGCTCACGAGCGGATCGAAGTCGAAGATGTGGCGGTGGCGACACTGGAGTTTGCCAGCGGAGCGCTCGGCACGATTTCCGTCACGACGGCTTCGCATCCCGGAATGGACAAACGCATTGAGATCCATGGATCGAACGGGTCGGTGGTGATCGACGAAGACCGGATTTCGCACTGGGCCACGTGCGGCGACAGCGGAAAAAACGTGGAGACAGAGAGGGCAACTGGCCACGCGGGCAGTGGGGCCTCGGACCCGGCCGGGATCAGCCATGCCCTGCATACGGCCCAATATGCTGATTTTGCCGACGCGATTGCCAGCGGGCGGGCTCCCTTTGTCGATGGGATCGAGGGGCGGAAAAGTGTCGCGCTGATTGATACAATTTACCGGTCGGCGAGGGAGCATCGGATCATCTCGCTGGAATGAAATTGTTTTTCACCCGGGAGAGCCCTGATGCATCGCGCCTTGCTGTTGTTTGTTGCGACCTATTTCCTGTTCACCGCGACCGGGCAGACGCTCCAGGAACAATCCGGCCAGGCCGGCAAACGGATGACGCCGGAGTTGTTGCTGAAACTGGGCCGGGTGGGCTCACCGGCATTGAGCAACAACCAGCGTTACCTGGCGTGGACGGTGCGGCGCTACGAGTTGGCCGAAAACACGGGCCGTTCCGATTTGTGTCTGATGGACCTGGACGACCGGAAGGAAGTCTGTTTGCTGGAAGGGTGGAAATCGGTTGGGGACCTGCAGTGGACCGACACCGGTGCCGGCGGGGAGTTGTGGTTCGTGGGGCAGAAGACCGCGGAGGAACCGGCCGAGCCGCAGATTTTCCGGATTCAGTTGCCGGATGAAAACAGCGGGCTGGCGGATTTGCAACCCGCCCAGATCAGTCATTTCGACCGCAGCCCGGCGAATCTGAAAGTGGCTCCGGACGGCAAACGTTTTGCGTTTACCTTTGATGTGAAACTGGACCAGAACGTCAACGAGCTGTATGCCGATTTGCCCAAAGCCGACGCGCGGATCATCGACTCGTTGATGTATCGCCACTGGGATTCCTGGCACGACTACGCTTATTCCCATTTGCATGTTGCGGAACTGGCTTCGGACGGAACACTGTCGAAACCGGTGGACTATATGGAGGGCCAGCGGAATGACTGTCCGGTACCTCCCTTCGGCGGATCGGAGCAAATTGCCTGGTCACCGGATTCCAGCCGGATTGCGTACACCACAAAAATTTCGGATCACCCGGAAGAATCGACCGACAGCAGCGTCTGGGTAGTGAAGGCCGGAGAACCTGGATCGGCTCTCGATGTTTCGGCGGGGCGGCCCGGATACGACAACAATCCGTTCTGGTCACCCGACGGACGGCGGCTCGGATTTCATTCCATGGTCCGGCCGGGTTTTGAAGCCGACCGGAATCGGATCATGGTTTATCAGATGGACAGCCGGTCGCTGAACGAGGCGACGGAAAACCTCGATCAAAACGCCGAAGGCTCAACTTTTACCGCGGCGGGCGACAGTATCGTTTTCGCCAGCGACATGAACGGGACTCACCAGCTGTTTCTGCGGATGCAGGGACCTGGTGGAGAGACCCGGCAGTTGACGCAGGGCGATTTCAACTGGGGGATGGTCGGAATGACGTCAGGCGGAAAAGCGGTGGTGACGCGGCAGTCGATGGAGCGGCCCGATGAGCTGTTTCTGCTGGATTCGAACACCGGCGAAGCCGAACAGTTGTCCCACACAAACGACGCCATTTTCGCAGAACTGGAATTGCCAACATTTGTCCGGCGCGAAGTCACGGCGACAGACGGCAAGAAGATCATGTGCTGGGTCGCGCTGCCCCCCGGTTTCGATCCGGCAGACGACAAAAAGTGGCCGCTGTTGCTCTATTGCCAAGGAGGCCCGCAAAGCCAGATTGGTCAGTGGTTTTCGTTTCGCTGGAATTTCCATTTGATGGCGGCGAAAGGTTATGTCGTGATTGCTCCCAACCGGCGCGGGTTGCCGGGGTTTGGGCAGGCGTGGAATGACGAGATCAGTGGTGACTGGGGCGGCCAGGCGATGCGCGATTTGCTGTCGGCCACGGACGACATTTCCAGCGAACCCTACATCGACACGGGCCGGCGTGCTGCGGTGGGTGCCAGCTTTGGTGGCTATTCCGTGTACTGGTTGATGGGCAATCACGCCGGGCGGTTTCAGGCCATGATTGCCCATTGCGGAGTGTTCAATCTGGAGTCGATGTATGGCGGAACGGAAGAACTGTTTTTCGTGAACTGGGACCTCGGAGGACCTTACTGGAAATCGGAAGAAGTCCTGAAAAAGTACGAAGCCTTTTCACCGCACCGTTATGCCGGCAACTGGGACACGCCATTGCTGGTGATTCACGGACAAAAGGACTTTCGGGTTCCGGTGACCCAGGGCATGGAGGCGTTTACGGTCGCCCAGGTAAATCGGGTGCCGTCGCGGTTCCTCTATTTCCCGGAAGAAGGCCACTGGGTGCAGGGGGCGCAGAACGGCGTGTTGTGGCAACGGGTTTTCTATGACTGGCTGGACCGGAATTTGAACGGGGCGAAAGACGATAGCGCCGGCAAATAGCGGTTTTGGCCCCTGCGCTTCGGGCCCTTGAGTTTTTGGAACGTCAACTCAGGAAGAGACGCCGGTTTCGGGCTCGCCCTCCGGTGGGAATTCTTCGGGACTTGTCCGCTGGGGGCATTGCCACCTGCTCCACGATCCGCTGCGCCACCGTTGATTGGCCGCCCTTTTGGGACAGGCTCCAGGTCACCTCGCCGAAAAACGCGTCAGCCCCCGGCGCGTGAACGGCTACCAGGTTCGGCCACGGGCATAAAAAAACCCTGGAAATTCCAGGGTTATCATCGTTGTGTCC
>JBGSVU010000394.1:0-3674 GCA_041752775.1 Pirellulaceae bacterium
GCCCTGAGCCAATTCCAATGGCAGACTGGGGAGGACTCGAAATTCGGCAGAGGCACAACCGTGGGTCTTGACATGGACATCGCTGCTAAAGTGGCCTGTCTTCTCGCGGTGCCGCTGGAGCAGTACTTTCAGCGCTTCCACCACACGGCGAATATCGTCAATCTCGTTAGGCGACAGAACCTCGACGCTCGATGAGTATGGAATTGGGTCGGGGTGGTTCACGAGCGCCTCAACTTCCTGCAAACACTTCCTCGGACGGATTGGTTCAGATAAACAGTATAGGCGAACAACGCTCACGCATGTCCCTACTGAAGATCCTCGCTTGCGCATAATTTGCGATCCCGCGAGGCATTGGGAAGGAGCAACGGCATAGATTACCCATGGGCGAGCTGAATTGTTTTCAGCCGCGAGTTTCTCGGCCCAGGGAACCAAACAATGCCCAACCGATCTCTTTCCGATCCTGCGCCCAACGGGCGTCGAGAACGAATCGCAGCACTGCTCGGAATCGGCGTCCGGCGAGTGCTGGAGCAAAGACGAAAAAGCTCTCACAACTTTGGCGAAACATGCCTTGATGTTTCCTCTGATCTGAGGCTCTCTGTGTCTCAACCCGATGGTCGCGTCGAAAGTGACCATGACGACGAAGATTGAATGTCATCGGGACTTTTAAAGAAGGCATACATTCACTCTGGGAGGAAACTATGGATTCAATCATCGCGGCCGAGATTGCGCGGCTGCAAAACATGACGGTCACATCGTTGGCCGGGATTTTGAAACGCTGATCGGCGAGAAATGCCGCAGCAGAAATAAGCGTTACCTGATTCGGCGGATCGCCTGGCGACTGCAGGCCAACGCTGAGGGAGGTCTATCCGAACGAGCATTGTGGCGAGCCGCAGTGTTGGCTCTAGTGGTCTGTCAAGTTCAAGAATTAGGGTACGTTGGACATCCTTGTCCGTCGAAAACTGCGAAATTCGACGGACGAGGACGTCCATCGTACGGGGCCGCTTGTTGCAGACGGGCGCGGGAAGGCAAGTAGTGTCCAGAGAGTCTTTAATCTGAGTAGCCCCTGTTCCTGTGACGACGCGTTCGTCATGCCGACTGCGGGCAATGGTTCATTGCAGTCAAATACTGTGGCATGGGCCCTGGGCGTTTGCGGCTGCGGGCGTGACCGTTTGTTTGGCGGCGGGGCGACAGGATGTCAAAACCACGAAGGACACGAAGAGCACGAAGAGCACGAAGGACACGAAGGACACGAAGGACACGAAGAACACGAAGAACACGAAGATGGTGATACCTGGTGGTCCTGATGTCGGGCGTGGTCGAATGATGGTCTGTTTCCATACTTGTGGAGGCGATATAGAGAACAGGCATGTCGATCGGCTGCCGAACCGGCCCTGTAACCCGGCAGTTGCCTTCGTCTCGGGCATTTTTAATCGGAGTGGTCCTTTGGTAAACTGATCTCCTGAAGACTTCCAGTCTCGCACAGGGGGGGACTCAGATCCCGTTAACGTATGCCCATGCCGGACGTACAAGATCGATTGCGGCCGAGCGGCGGATCGGGTCGGTCCTGATGGCAAGCCGTTTTGGCCGCCGCCGGTTGAATTGTGGCTTTCGCCAAACACCATGACATACTTACCGCTGTTTGAAAGAGTCGCTGAGCATGTCCGGCAAAAGGGCGTTCAGGTTCGGTGTGATCGCGGACAACCCTTGGCGTTTGCTGCCATAGAACGCGCCCGTACGCAAGCGTTTATTGCGATTCGTGCGTCACTGCTCGATTTCTACGCCGAGATCGGCGACGGTTTCGAGTTTGGATGGTCGTCTATAGGCAACAACACGACCTTTGCCAATCTCGAAATATCCAGGATTGCAAATTGCGCCCCGAAGTCCATCGACGACGTCAGTTGGCTGACTGAATGGAATGACGACTACGAGTTTTCGCACGCCAGGGATCCTGCGCTGGCAAAAGCTACGGCACTTAAAATGCGAAGATGGCTGTCCTTTTTTAACCTCGGCAATGGCGACAACTTCTGCCTGGATACTTCTTTGCATCCGTCGCCCGTACTTTTCAATCAACACGACTGGTACGACGGCGGCTAGGGTGAAAATGGGCACAAGGTCGCTGATTCGCTTTTTGAATTCTTTCGCAATTGGGCTCAAGTTTGTTTCCAGTTCCCAGGCAATTGCCACTGGTCAGATGTCTTGAGTACGAACGGAAGCGGAATCAATTGGGCAAGCGACCAGTTTCGCGAACCGTTTCGATTGCCAGCTGGGAATTGGCGAAACAGTCAAGGGTCAGCCACCCGGGTGACCCATCTCACACCACCGGACAGCCCCACCTCAAGCCAAGTCGAACAGCATCAACTCCGTACCCTGTTGGGTGGAGACACGCAGATCCGGCTCGTCGCTGATGGCCAACCCGTCGCCTGCTGCCAGCGAAAGGCTGTCAACCTGGGCATCGCCTCGCAAGACCTGAAGCCACGCGTGACGTCCGGCGTGCAGCTGGCGATCAAGAGATTCTCCGGCGGCCAAATTGGCGAGATGAATGCGGGCATCCTGATGGATGCTGAGCGGCCGGGTCAGGGATGGTTCCACAGGTTCGCCGGTTGGAGAGGCGACGAGCTGCCATCGTCCCCGGCGTTCCGACTCGGGAAACGGGCGCTGCTCGTAACCCGGTGCAATGCCTTTTTCGGCAGGTAACAGCCAGATTTGGTACAGATGCACTGGTTTGGTCGGCGATGGGTTGAATTCGCTGTGCGTGATGCCGTGCCCGGCTGACATCCGCTGAAATTCGCCGGGCCGCAAGACTTCTCCATTTCCCATCGAGTCGCGATGCTCCAGCTGTCCTGCCAGGACATAGGTCACGATTTCCATGTCGCGGTGGGGGTGCTCGCCGAACCCCTGGCCAGGAGCCACCCAGTCTTCGTTCATCACCCGCAAACTGCGAAAGTGGACATGATGGGGGTCGCGGTAGTCGGCAAACGAAAAGGTATGAAAGGATTTCAGCCAACCGTGGTCAGCATGGCCGCGATCGGCAGACCGTCTCAGTTTTTTCATCGTCCTGCTCCTGTCTCCCTGGGAAATTGCAGCAACCCGCCCAGAGGAGTGTTGCCTGACCAGCCAGGATGTCCATTGTCATTCAATGGGTTGACATGAAGTGTACCACGGTACCACCGTTGACTCCTGGCGGCGCGACTTTGTCATGCTTCAACGGATGATTTCGCAATGCCTGCGGCATGGACTAACCGCAAAGTATACCCGCTGCGGGCACCAATGTGGCCCGTCAGCGATGGCTGCCACAGCGGCTGGGCGACGCCGAAACAACACGTCTGAAAACAGGCAGAGAGCAATGGCCCGGTCAGGAGCCTTGATCCGCCTGTCAGATCTTTCGTGGTTCGGTCAATGCTTGCGGGCAATGCAAAACCCGTAGCCAAACCAGTCCAGTAACTTCTGTATTGCCCGGCTTCACGTCGTTCCATCTCCGCAATTTGCGACGCTTCAGGTGCGGCGGCATGGCGTTTGAGAAATCCCGCGACTCGACGTTCGACCGGATCCTGGCACGTTCCTGCGGCCGACAGGATTACCCGCCATCTTCCATAACGTAAAAAAACTGGATCGTCCCATCCTCAAGTGTCACGGTTTCTGGTTCGGATTCGCGGGGCCAGGTGAGCAGGACCGGC
>JBGSVU010000395.1:0-6194 GCA_041752775.1 Pirellulaceae bacterium
GCTTCCTGGCCGTTCGACTTTCTGCCTTACAGCAGAAAATTCTCCTTCCGCAACGAACGACCCGCCCCGTGAAAAACCCCGTGCAACACGCCACAATGACCCCAGCGAAACTCATTTCCCCTCGGGTTTTTTGACCACAACCAGCTTGACTTCGTATTTGCCATCCCACTGGTAACCCTGCTGGCCAGCCAGGTTGTCCAGCATGGCAATCCCCAGAATCAGCTCGCCGTCCGCCTGGGCCACAAAACCATGCTCCTCGCCGACCGGAATATAACCGCCCGATTTTCCGATCCGCGCCGCCAACATCCCGCAATTCATCGATTCCCACAGGCCGTGATTGGGAATCCCGTCGGGCGTTGACACCATATTGCCCCAGGACGTCCAGTTAATCTTTCCAGATGCCTTGATCCGGATTTCATCGCCCCGCCTGACGCGGATTCCCGTTTCTTTGGGAGACGTCTGAAAAAAATCCCGGGACGCCATCTCCACAGTCCGCCGCACCGTGACGGACTCCTCCAGCCACATCCGGTCCGCCTGGCGAATGTCTCCCAAACCAATCTCGAGTTCGCCAAATTTGGTCTTCAGCCGGAACATCTGTTCTTCGATCCGTCCCACAATCGTAAATTCGCCTGTCGAAACGGCATCCTCTTCAGCCAGAATCTGCGGCATCGTCCCCCCATCAAATCCATCCAGCAGCTCGTCCCGTGCCGCGTTCAGTTCCTCCACCAGATTCAGCAAATGTTTCTTCCGCTCGGCACTGCCACCATCGCCAACCGTGGCAATATAGTCGACGATCATGGGCCCCATCGACATCAGGGCTTCGAGCGATTGCTCGCGCACCTTGAAATCGCGGTCCCCAAGGTTTTCGACCAGCCCGTCAATTTTCTGCCGCAGCGCCGGCAAACTGTTCAACCCGGGCGACATTTTGACAATGCTCGCAACCGGAACCTCCAGTTTGCCAAATCGGGTCTGGACGTGCAGATTGTCAATTCCGACATCGCCCGTGATGACGGTGCCGTCCCACAACTGCAATCGCATCTCACGGGGGTTGTCCGCGAGGGACTCCTGCGCTGCAGACTGCGAGGACTCCTCGGCCGCATCCTGCACCGCCGTTTGCGTTCTCAGGGAATTGGAATCGGCAGGCGGCTCGACGTCTCCGGAGTCGCCAACCTGCCCGGCCTCCACTTTTTCGTCTCCCCCTGCACCGTCCTGGGGGAGCTCCCCCGCAGCAGCGATCAGCGGCCAAAAGCCGGCCAGCAGCAACAGCAACCCCAGCCTGCCAGCCGCACCGGCTGTTGTCCAGGCTCGCGCGGATTCTGCCGCATAAAAAATTACGCTCATCAGACAATCTCCCGGTACCTGCAGCCGTTTGAAGTCGTTTCGCCACGAGGACCACGCAGCGTCGCCCAAAAAAGCCCAACTCCAGCCTTGCCAAAACCGGCGGGCTGCTACAGTCTATACTATTGCATTCGCGGTAGCAAAGTCGCACGGGCATGGCATCGACCCGATCGACCAGCTGCCGAACCGCCATCCAGCAGCGCGCTGCCGCCAGTCCGTTCCGTCAACAACAAAGAAAGCCAAATTCCACGTGGCCCAGATTTCACAAAGCGTCCAGCAACTGGTCGAGCACCTGTCCCGGCTGCCCGGAATCGGGCGCCGTTCCGCCGAACGGATCGCCTATCATTTGCTGCGGGTCAACAAAACCGAAGCCATCGCCCTGGCTGACGCCATCCGCACCGTTCGCGAAAACGTGCGCTACTGCGAAACCTGTTTTCACCTGTCCGAATCGGGCGTCTGCGAGATCTGTGGCGACAGCCGCCGCGACCGCACTATTCTCTGCGTCGTCGAACAGCCCCGCGATTTGCTGGCACTCGAACAGTCCGGACAATATCGTGGACTGTATCACGTCCTGCTGGGCCGGATTGCTCCCCTGGAAAACGTCGGGCCAGACCAGTTGACGATCGATGCACTCGTCGACCGCGTTGCCGGAGGCGGCATCGAGGAGCTGATCCTGGCGACCAATCCCACCGTCGAAGGCGATGGCACCGCGCTGTACATCACCAACCAGCTGGCGGACCAGCCCGTCCGGATCACACGCCTGGCCCGCGGAATCACCAGCGGCAGTTTCCTCGAACACACCAACAAGGAAATCCTCGCCGACGCCCTGACCGGCCGCCGCCCCATCAACGAATAATCAAAAAATGTACAGGTGCATTTTTGAACCGCGAAGAAAATAACTCGGACACGGCCTGCAATCGCTGGTCTGCACCTCTTGTAGCCTTCAGGCGCCGGGGTCGGACGCATTTTTCGGCCGGGTTACTTGCAATTGGGCCACCCATGAACCGCCGAACAACGGGGCTGACCCCCTAAAACATGGACAATGGGTAATCGACCCGTGAAACCTTACGAACCTCTCTCACCTGGAACAGCGTCTGGCTGGTCCAGAGTTGTTGGCTGTTTCTTGTGGGGCATCGCGATCCTGACGGTTCTGGTATCAATGCCCCTCGCGTGGCAAACCCTGGAACTGGCCAATCAGGAATATCTGCACCTCTGGAATTCCCGCCGGGTGTACTACGATGTCGAATTCAATGGCGCGCCTGTTTCGAATGCCGATGCGATTCGCTACGGTGCCATCGCCGTCATAATCCACTGGACGCTGGCTGTTGCGCTGGTCGTTGTTCTACCGTTCGTTTTCAAACGTGTCTTTCGAAAAAGCGATTGAAGCCTGAAAACGCAAATAGGGGACGGGGGGCATTTGGGAGCAGCGAAGAAACTGTTTCCACCGACACTTTCTGGCTAACGGTTTGGCGCGGTTCCCCATGACGCTTTCGGACCTGCGGGCTGGACCAGCCGCATGCGCCGCAGTGCTGTCTGTTTTTCGGTTAGCAGATTGCCCAGTGAATCACTGTTTCCGGCAAAAGCCTTTTCCACAGTTTCGGTTGCCTGCCGCATCGATGCCGGATACTCCATGGTGACCAGTTTGTCCAACTCATTGCGAATGAAAACCGTGACCGCATCGGTTTGCTGCGGCGACAGAACGACATCCGATTCGAGTGACGCGACCCAGTAGTCGATTGCCAGATGAAGCAATTTCCTGCTGTGATCCATCCGGAACTGGCGGTATTTTTCGAACTGGGACGCCGTCAATGTCTTTTCAATCGTGTTGATCCATAACGGATGTTCGGTGATTGCCAATTTGAAATCGGCCCCCAACGCCACCACACCATCTCCGACAGGATGGGCGGAGAAAAACACCAGCTGGTCGTGTTGCATGACTTCCGGTCCCCGTTCGAAGTCCGACGGCGGTTCGGCCAGTCCGCTACTGTAAACAAACTCTTCAATCTGCCGTGACGCTGCGGCAGTTCGTTTGCTGACAACTCCTTTGACTGCCAGTCGGATACGATTCGCTTCTTCTTCCGACAGCCCGCAAAGTTCTATGATCTGGTCAACGCGCAGCTCCATCTGTGGAAGAATCGTCTGGATCTGCGAATCAGCCCAGAACTCAGTCGTTTTCTGCAGATCGACGTTCCCGAACCCGGACAGAGTTGGCCCGTTCGGGCCGACGTTTACCCCGATTCCGCCGGCGATACCCCCACGCTGTGCCATCGCATCAACGGGCATGATCCCCATCGTGAACAAAACGAGCAAGCGAGTTGCAAAGGTCCTCATGGACATTCCCTGGATACGAACCTGTGGCGGGAAGCAATTCCGCAAATTATTCAGCCTTTCCGGAATCATGTCCAGACTTGTGGAAAGGGCGACTTGTAGAAAGGGCGACTGGTGGAAAGGGCGACTGGTGGAAAGGACGGGCAAAGGATCCAGGTCGTTCCTGGTGTTCCAGACTCTTCTGCCCGAATGGTGGTGCCATGCGAATAGTATTGCCTGCACCTGTTGCCTCCATCCTTTGCCGTGTCGCGCAAACCACCCTGCTACTTTGAGGATTCCTTCCTGGCTCAAGTAGGTGGCACTGACTAGAGTGGCAACAATCAAAACCGAGCCCGGAGGACGATGCCGAGCGCACCGGCCATCCCTGGACTCGTGTCCAACGCGCCGTGCAGTGCGCCCTGGGACTTCGGAATAGAGCGCCCTGGGCATAGAATGGGCGGGATGTCCCGCTTCTGGGCCGGAATCCCTGAAGCGACCTCGGCGGCCGGATCTGGAAATCGGGCTCAAAACATTGCCGGAGCGGGCGCGAAAAGTCCACCCCCTGACCGTCTTTTTACCCAACATCCCATTCATACCATGAACACGGCCCAACCACCCACCGATTCGAATTTGCGCAGCAATTTACTGATGAACCGTGATGACACGGCGCTGCTGGTGATCGACATTCAGGAAAAACTGTTGCCGCTGGTCGGCGGGCACGACCGAATCGTCTGGAATACGGGCCGGCTGATTGGCGGAGCAGCGGCGCTGAAGCTGCCTGTCTGCTGCACGGAACAATACCCCGCCGGTTTGGGGCCGACCGTTCCCGGCCTGCGTGAACAACTTGCCGAAGTGGTCGAGAAAAGGATGTTCAGCTGTCGGGAATGCACCGGGATGATTTCGGGGCTGCGCGATCGCGACATCCGGAATATTCTCCTCGCTGGAATCGAAACTCACGTTTGCGTCCAGCAAACGGCGCTCGACCTGATGTCGGCGGGTTTCAACGTTTTTGTCGCCGCGGATGCCACCGGGTCGCGTTTTGCCATCGACCACGATGTGGCGCTGGGCCGCATGAAGGCACTCGGAGCGACACTTGTCACTACCGAATCGGCACTGTTCGAATGGTGCGAAACTTCGGCAGCGCCCGAATTCAAGACGATCAGCCAGCTTGTTCGCCAGTCGCAATAGCCCGCGGCCACGGGGGGCGGTACAGTCCACCGCCGGGTGGCGCCGATTTTGGCCCGGTTGGTTTCACTGCGGCCCGGCTGCCGTTATCCTGATGGTGTCGAAGGGTGTTTCACGGGTCAGGGTTTTTGAACTGGAGTCTGCATCGTGTTTCAGCGAATTGTTTTTCTGGCTGGACTGGCGTGCCTGATGGCATGGCCGCTTTCCGTTTGCCATTCCCTGCAGACCAACCCGTCTGGCACTTCAGATGCAAATGCCGGGACGGAGGAACTGTCGTTGCCGGCCGCGATGATTGACGGCAGCGGTCCCGACTGGAAGGTCCTCGGTGAAAATGATTTTGTGAACGCCAACTGCAATGAGGATACATGGAGCTGGGCCGACGGGTTGCTCTCCTGCACCGGCAATCCGGTCGGCGTGTTGCGCACCTCGGACCAGTACACCAATTTCGAACTGGTGCTGGAATGGCGACATTTGAAAGAGGCAGGCAACTCGGGGGTGTTCGTCTGGACTCCGGAAAGTTCCCTGACCAACCTGAAGCCAGGCAGTCTGCCGGAAGGCATCGAGTGCCAGGTCCTTGATCACGGATACACCCGGCAATACGAGCAGAGTTCCGGCAATCCCGCCGACTGGTTCACCACCAACGGTGACGTTTTTCCGGTGGGATCATCGAAACTGAAGCCGTTCCCGCCACTTTCGCCCAACGGAGTCCGCAGTTTCCCCTTGGCAAACCATACGCGCGGTGCCGGTGAATGGAATCACTATTACATTCGGGCGATCAATGGTGAAATCCGGTTGTGGGTCAATGGCCACGAAGTCTCCGGCGGCAACGGGGCCGAACCGGCGACGGGCTTCATCGCGCTGGAATCCGAAGGGTCACCGATCGAATTTCGCAACATCCGTCTGCGTGTCTTGCCCTGAGCGGCGGGCACTGTTCTCACGCGGCACCGGATTCCGATTTCATCCTCTCTCCTGTTTTCGATTGATGACAGAACTGGCCATCGAATGTCGTGACCTCCGGAAGACTTATCCGGGCAAACCGCCAGTTGAGGCCGTTCGGGGAATTGACCTCGCGATACGGGTTGGCGAATGTTACGGAGTGCTGGGGCCCAATGGAGCTGGCAAGACCACAACCATTGAAATTCTGGAAGGCCTGCTGTCGGCCACCAGCGGCACCGCGTCGGTGATGGGAATGGAATGGAGTCGCGACGACGCAAAAATCCGGCAGGTGATCGGCGTTTCGCTGCAGGAAACCCAGTTGAGTGAGCGGCTGACCGTGCGGGAGACGCTGACGCTTTTTCGCAGTTTCTACCGGGACGGGATTTCTGTCGACGAAGCGATCGCACGGGTTTCGCTGCAGGAAAAAT
>JBGSVU010000396.1:0-8515 GCA_041752775.1 Pirellulaceae bacterium
CCCATCAGGGCCGCAGGAAGAAGAACCCCGGTAGGGGTTTGAAACGACTGGCTGTGGGCTGAGCGCAGCGAAACCATCTTTCTGAATCATTCCATGCCTCTGCCCCTCACCCCCCGGCCCCCTCTCCTCGTGAAATCTCAATGTGATGGCGAATGTGGTTGGTTCTTTTTTTGAATCCGGTTTCACGGGGAGAGGGGGAGCCACGGTTTCGGGAATACCGGGAATAGACTGTGCGCCCTCATTTGCCGTTCATCCCCCGGCAATCTCTCCTCTTGAATTCGGAGAGCACTGGTGCAATTGGCCAAAAGTTTTAGTCTGAATTCACAGTATTTGAAGTGAGCGTCACCGATTTGCCACGATTTCTGCGAGCAGACGCAAGTGACTTCAATTACACCCCCTCGCCCCCGAAATCCGGATCCATAGTGCAGCCAGTTCGATCAGATTGCCTCCGGATTTTGGGGGAGAGGGGGAGCCATGGTTTCGGGTGAAATGTCGGGAAGCAGCCCGTCGCATGGGTCTGCGGTAGATGCGGCGTCGCAGTCAGAACTCGCGAGTCAGCCGGGAGACTTGTTCCATGCCCGGCGTTTTCCGGCGGCGGGTCTTGCCATGGGTTGAAAGGCAAAAACGAATCGCATCCAGGGCTTGTTACCGAATGGCTTTCCAGGCTGGGCGACGGCGAGGCTGGTTGCCAGCTGGCCCATCAATTTGATCGAGGTCGATGTTGATTTCGGGAGCGGGCTCCGACGACCGACTCGTTGTGCGATCATCCGATGCGGGTTCCTGCGACCTGGCATCCGTGTCCGGAAAGTCATCGTTCGCACCAGTCCGAACCCGGACCGGAACCGATTTCTCCAGGGCGGTTCCGTCGCTGCGAACGTGCCGGACAAACAGCAGCAGGTCGGCATGAGTCGGCCGCTGTTGTTGCCAGTGCAGCACTAACTGGTCGGGGTGGTCGGCGGGTCGGGCCTGCAACATCGGAGATTTACGGTCCGTGGTATGCTCCCACAGTCCCAGTCGCTGCTGCCCGCGCGGCAATGCCGGGTCCAGCAGGCTGATCACGACATGCGCGGCTTCTTCGACGACATAGCCCTCATGGTCAGTCAGTCCAAACGAAACCTGCAGGCCTTCGTCGATTCCGTCGTCGTTCAGATCGATGCCAATCGTCTTTGTTTGCAGCACGACCAGATCGGCAGCGCTGGTTGCCGCCGTCGGCCGCTGCGGTGTCGCCGAAACAACACCGGAAGGGACAGCAGAGCGGTTGGTGCCTTGTCGCGACGAGTCCCTGTTGAAAGAACTCTGCTCCATGCTGGTTCCACCGCTGCTGTCGGCTGGCCATTCGGGATCAATTTCTTCGGGAACGATTTCGGGCGATGGGTCAGACTGTTGCTGAAGAGGTGGATTCTGAACCGGTTCCGGATGCGGATTCTGGTTGGGGTGGTATTGAGGTGCGGCGGGGTAGCCGTTGTCCATGCCAGGAGAATCGTACACGCCCCCGTCGCTGGCGGCGGGTATGGACCAGGTCTCTGCCAGCTCACCACATTCGTCGCAGTACCCGGAATCGTCGAGATACACATGATTGTGTGGATTCTGCCGGAACCCCAGTTGCCCATTGCCACCCGCAAGGCGGGAGCGGGAAAACAGTCCTGGCCGCTGGCGCCCCTGGGCAGGTGAGTAGTCTGAAAAGCGGGATGCACCAGAAAAACCGGAGTCGATCGAACCGGGAAACGTATCGGGAGCCCGTCCCGTTCCGGCCTGAAGTGCAGCGTAACGGTTTTCCAGTTCGATGATTTCGGCCCGCATCAGGGCGATTTCCCGGCGCGAACCGGGATCGGCGTTGCACCCGGCGAGGGCAACCATAACGACGACCGCGAACAGAACTTTCCGCATCAAAGAAAAACAGCCTTGTGGTTGGTGCATGCCTGCAGCAGGAAACTTGAGACAAACCAGAAAGCTTTTCGCGAATTTTCTGGACTGGTTCAATCCCAATCGCGAGTCACGCGGCCCAGTGCCGGGCTAGCGAACTCTGCTGGCAACACGCATGCGTCCGGGCCATGGTCGGACCTTCCGTTTTGGACTTGAGTGAAAACGAGCCCCGCCGCTAGTCTCTGCACCGGTCAGATCGCAAGATCCAGGCGGTTGCAAACTCCGGCTGGACGATTTCATTTTGAAAGATTCCGGGTGCGGCTCTGGCCAACGCCGGTGCAGCCAGTCGATGCTGCTGCCTGGTGGGGCCGGATGGTCAGCAAGACAATCATATTGGGAAACCTGGCAAATGGATGTGCCTGTTGTTTCGGGTCCGGGCCTTGTGCGGCACTCCGGCCCGTCGCTGGATGTGGTGGTACCGCTGTGGAACGAAGCGGCTATTGTCGCCGAGTTGCACTGGCGGATCGCGCTGGCCTGCCAGCGAACGGGATTACCCTGGCGTGTCATCTATGTCGACGATGGCAGCGCCGATGAAACGGCGGGCATGCTGCGCGAGCTGGCAGAGCGCAACGAAAATGTTACTGTTGTGCGACTGTCGCGCAACTTTGGACAACCAGCAGCGATCCAGGCGGGACTGGCGCAGACAACGGCTGCGGCGGTCGTGTTGATGGATGGCGATTTGCAGGACCCGCCGGAGTTGATTGGGGACCTGGTACGGACCTGGCGTGAGAGCGACAGTGAAGTCGTCATTGCGCGGCGTCGTTCGGCGCAGGAGAGCAACCTCGTGCGACGCATTCTGTTTCGGACTTTTCATCGTTTCTTTGCCGGTCTGTCGGGGATCGCGATTCCTGCTGATTGTGGAACATTCTGTCTGATGGGTCGCCGGTCGGTGCTGGCGATTCGCGATCTGCCGGAAAGCCACCGGTTTTTTCCGGGCATGCGGGCGTGGGTTGGATTTCGGCAGACTTTTGTGGATTACGACCGGCCGGAACGCCTGGCGGGCGCTCCGCGTCAAAGCCTTGGGCGGCTGGTCCGCTATGCCGGCGATGCGGTCTTCGGATATTCAGCGCGGCCAGTCGTATGGATGTGCCAGTTGGCATTTGTCACCGGAATGTTTGGCGGAGGGTGCTGGATGGCGGCGACCGGAATGTGGATTGCCGGTGCGGATGTCGCGGGGATTCTGGCCGGTGCTGTCGGCGGCGCCGTGGCGATGGTGGTGGCCATGCAGATGCTGATGGCGGCCTATGTTGCCGAGATCGCCCGGCGCAGTTACGAACAGGTGAAGCAGCGGCCCGCGTTCGTCGTCGAAGGCCTGATCGGGCCCGACGCCGAAGCCACGCATGCCAATGTTGAACCTGACGGTGAAACTTCTGTCCGGCGTGCCCACGCGGCTTGATTCAATGGGACCACCCGGACTGTGGCGCGATGCCTGAAAACGCGAATGATCGCAGTGGTGCAAAGCAGACGGATTGCGGGAATCATCCGGACAGCCCCCCCGGCGAAATCATGGCGGCCGGTCGGCGACTTTCATTCCTCGCCGCAGTCCTGATTTCGGTTGTTGCGGGGTGCGTCGCAGCGGGACTGAATGCGTGGTTGATGCAGCAGCAGCAACCCGTGTACGACTCGTTGTCTTACCTTGACCGGATGCACCGGGTGATGAGTTTGGCCGATCGGGACGGTGTCGCTGCTGGCGCCCGACACGCGGTAACTGGCAACACGGTTTGTTTGCCTTATCTCATTGCGGTTTTGCTCAGTCCCTGCCTGGCGCCGGCGCGGTGGATTGGCACGGCTATCCAGGCGGCCGGGTTGCTGATTTTTCTGGTAGGGCTGGACGGGTTACTGTGGCGTTCCGGAGTCCACCGGGCCGGCGCGCGGATACTCGCCATGCTGGCTTCGCAATCGCTGGCTGTCATGCTGTTCACCAATGGTGGGATGGGCGATTTCCGGATGGACTTCAGCCTGATGCTGGGATATGGCATCACGCTGTCCGGGATGTCTGGTGCATTGCGGGAATGCGACGCCCGCAAACGCTGGCTGCTGTTTTTCTGGACGGGGATTGCCGCCGGGGCGACTTGCCTGGTTCGCGGTACCGCTCCGGTTTACCTTGTCGCAGCGGCCGCCCCGGTTTGCGCCTGGCATCTGTACGTTTCCCGTCGGTCGCCGGTGTCGATGCGGCGAATTATTGCGGGCATGATCATCCTGATGGGTACAGCGGTGGTTGTGGCGGGCTGGTTTTACTGGATCAATCTGGAGTATTTGCGCTACTACTATCTGGTGTGGAACACCGATGCCAATGCGCGTTTGCCGTGGAGCGAATCCATCCGGCATGTGCAGATGGTGGGTCGTGCTGCGGGAGCACCTGCGCTGGTTGGTGGGATGTTTGTGGCGGGGCTGTTCGGGATGTGGCAAAAGAAAACGTCGGATCGCAGATTTTTTCCGGGCGGTGCAACGGCTGGGGGAATCGTTGGAGAGTTTGCCTGGTATGCCACTGTTCCGGTGGCGATGCTGGTGGCTGGTGGAGCCGGACTGAATCCCTTTGTTTCGATGCCATCGGTTATCGCGCTGTATGTGGCCGTTGCCATTCTCACCGGTTGTGTCGCGGATAATCTCTCGCGGGGCAGAACGGTCGTGCTCTGGACCGTCGTCATTCTGGCGGTCGGTGGTGCGGTCGCGCGGGGCATCAAAAAGCATGGCTGGCCGAAAGAACAGTTCATGGCGGCGCATCAACTCGCCCTCGACGCGATGCTGGTCGACGCCCGGCAGTCCGGATTGCAACACATCCGTTTTGGCAGCCTCTCGGTGAAAGGCGTCCATACCGACAGTTTGTGGAGCGTCATCCAGTACGACCGGCGCGATTCGGTGTTTGAGGGAGAATCCGGTTTCATGGATGGACGGCGAATCGAGCCCGCCCGATTATTCATGCGGCCGTCGGTTGCGGACTGGGAGCAGGTTCCTGGAGCAGACGATCTCGCCAAATACGAATGGTTACTTCAGCGACTGCCCGGCGATATCGACTTTCTGGTTTTGCCCGATGAAGCCACGGCGATGGCGATCCATGAATCCCCTTCCCCCGACCAGATCAACCGGCACCTGCCGGCGCTGCGGAAAAAGATACTGGACGAAATTCCCCTGCGGTCTGTTGCCGAACTCTCATCGCCAACAGAATCAGCCCGCTACCAGCTTTATCGGGTCTTGCAGTCTCCACCACAGTAACCGAATGGCACCCGGTCCCGATTGAAGTTAGATTGAGTGGGACGACGGTTCGTCCAGAGAGATATACAGCGTTCAAATTTTGGGGAGAAACGACATGCAGGTTGGCAATCCGGATCGGCGTCGATTTGTGGCTGCGGCGGGGGCAACTGTGGCGGGTGTTCTGACCGTGGGAGGATTCAATTCGGTTGGCGCAAGTCAGCCCCGGGGTACCCGCCAGGAACCGGCCGAGTCGGCAGGAACTGGCGATGCCAAACCGGCCGCTGCAGGACTGCGAGTTTCGCTCGCCCAGTGGTCGCTGCACCGAACGCTGCAGGGGGGCAAGCTGGACCATCTCGATTTTGCCAAACTGGCCCGCGAAGAGTTCGACATCGACGGAATCGAATACGTCAATTCCTTTTTCCGGGACCGGGTTTCGGAGGCCGGGTACCTCGCCGAAATGAACAAACGCTGTGCGGACCATGGTGTCCAGTCGTTGCTGATCATGGTGGACGGCGAAGGCGCCCTGGGAGCGGTCGAGCGGAAACAGCGGCTGGAGACGGTCCGCAAACACCATCGCTGGGCGGACGCCGCCCGGGAACTGGGGTGTCACAGCATTCGGGTCAATGCCCAGTCCCAGGGCGAACCTGCAGAGCAGCAGAAACTGGTCTCCGACGGGTTGGCCCTGCTGGCTGAATACTGTGCCGCGTTGCGGTTGAACGTGATCGTCGAAAACCACGGTGGCCTCTCCTCCGACGGCAAGTGGCTGGCGGAGACGATTGCCATGGTCGATTTGCCCAACTGTGGGACTCTGCCGGATTTTGGCAACTTCTGGATCGACCGGAGTGCCAACCGCGAATACGACAAATATCAGGGGGTCGAGGAACTGATGCCCTATGCCAAAGCCGTCAGCGCCAAAAGCTACGACTTTGACGAATCCGGGAACGAGACCACCATCGATTTTCCGCGGATGATCGACATCGTTCGCAAGTCCGGATACGAAGGGTTTGTGGGAATCGAATACGAGGGTGGACGGATGGACGAAATCGAAGGGATCCGCGCGACTCAGCAATTATTGAAAAAGTGCTTTGAGCAGGCTTGAGCCCGGGAGAACCCAGGTCACCATATTCACCGATGCAACAGAAGGCCGGGTCTTGCCATGAGACCCGGCCTTTTTCTGTTCTGGCCGTTCCACCGACGCCGTTTTTACCATTCTTGAGCAAATCCGGTTTTTTTTCGACGAATTTCGGCTGCTGGCTGGACATAGACACTCGACAAATGGGACTGGGGGCCGTGCACGACTTTTAAGCACAATCCCGGTGCCTGATTTCGAGGCACGCCTGCACGAACTATTTGCAGTCGGGGCGTTTGGGCGCAAGTGCCAGTGATGTCATGCAATTAGCCATCAGCGTTGTCACTGGCTGAACGATGGGGCATCAGAGAAGGGCCGCGACCCGGTTCGCGACTCGTTACCGACCCCCAAGACACCCCGGAAAGGAGTCTATTCGCATGAATGACACAATGGTTAGGACAGAGGATTTCGCCGTTCGGTGCCAAAAGGTACTGGGCGTGGCAAGGCAGCTGTATCAGAGCGGGCCCGACTGGGTCACGTTCTTTCGCGAAGTCCTCGGCGTGGAAGGAGCCGCACGCAAAGTCTTTGTCGAGCAAAACGATTTCTCCAGCTTTGAGAAAAGCACCGAGTACGCCGACATCCAGCAGATGGTCAACAGCCTGAGGACCCGAAAAGGCTCAGGCGCCAACGCCAACGAGGCGACCCGCGTGATCACAGTCCGGTTACCCGAGAGTCTGCACGAGGCCCTCAAGGCCGAAGCGACCGACCACAACACCAGCATGAACAAGTTGTGCATTGCCAAGTTGTTGCAGGTTCTGGCCGACGAAGAAAAAGCGGCTCCGCCCACCACCATGAATCGGGGCCAAAACAACTCGCCACCGCGACCTTCAACTGCCCAGCCCACCAGCCACTCACCCCTCGGTCACCCGATGGGCAATCACCAGCCGGGCAATCACCAGCCGCCGATGGGACAATCCCAGACGGGTCATTCGGCGCCCGTCCCCGCTTTTCGATCGACATGGCAGGGGTAGAGGTCGCATAAAACGACTCGTGGTTGTCCGGTTCGATTCAATGCGAAGGGCGGGGCTAAAGGCTCCGCCAGAACCGGTCGGTCGGGACGTTTCCGGTTGCGGGCGGGAGCCACTGGAAATCAGGTGGACCGCCCATGGGAATTCTGGAATAGCGATATCAACTGGCCCGTAACCGCTGCTGCCTGGTGCGGGTCCGAACTTCCAGTGGCTGTCGGTACAGGACCGGCAGCCATTTTTTTTCGATTGGCCGGGCAGCGGGGGTGCAGAATGGCCGTTGGCGAGACGACCGGCGCACGCGGATTATGCTCCTGCTGAATCACTGGTTTCCCGCTGTTGCCGGGCGCATCCTCAAGAACGGTTCAGTCCGTTTTTTTTCGGATTCACGGGGTCGGTGGCCCACTCACGCTGGCAATCCTTCCCGCTATAATCGGGACCAGACGAATCTGCCCGAAACTCCCCCGGCCGATGCCACCAAGGAGCCCCGCCGTGCCCGTGGAAATGCGACTGAGCCGCATCATCATCAGCGAAATCAACGAGAGCCAGGTGGTGTTCCTCCAGGAAGTCGACGGGCCGCGACAGTTTCCGATTCTGATCGGGATCTTTGAGGCGACCAGCATCGACCGCCGCGTGAAGGACCACCCGCGTCTGCGGCCGCTAACCCACGATCTGATCGTCGCCACGGCGGAAGCACTGGGTGGTCACCTGGACAGCGTCGTGATCAATGACATGCGGGAGCACACCTATTTTGCCCGCTTGCGTATCCGGCGGGACGGTGAAATCATCGAGATCGACTCGCGTCCGTCCGATGCCATCGCGGTTGCGGTGACCTGCGACCCACCGTTGCCCATTTTCGTGGAAGAGGAAGTGCTGAATTCGGCGCTGAATGCCGACTGATTCCGTTTTGTTTTCTTTCGCCGCAGCCCTCTGCCGCGATTCAACGCACCCCGTCATTTCGAGACTCCATGATTGTTTTTATCCCTGACGAATCTGCAGCGGGAGAAACCCGGGTCGCCGCCGCCAGCCAGTCCGTGTCGCGGCTGGTAAAACTGGGGTACACGGTCCAGGTGGAATCGGGCAGCGGAGATGCGGCCTGCCTGGGCGATGACGTTTTTGAAAAAGCGGGCGCCCGAATCGTTCCGGACCACGAGACCGCTGCCGCCTGGGCCGCGGCCGACATTGTCCTGAAAGTCCGCCCGCCCAGTGATGAAGAAATCCTGAGGATGAAACGTGGTGCGACGATCGCTTCGTTTCTCTGGCCGGCGCAGAACAGCGATCTGACCCAGAAGCTGGCCGAGCGCGG
>JBGSVU010000397.1:0-19844 GCA_041752775.1 Pirellulaceae bacterium
TTTCGGCATTTTTCCCTTCCAGCGTGATCAAAGGCCTGCTGGCTGCGATCGGCGTGATTCTGATCTTCAAACAGTTGCCGCTGCTGTTCGGTTATTCCAAAGATATGGGCCTGCCCTTTGGTCATGCCGAAGCCATCGGGGAATATGAGCAACATCCCGATGCGGTGGTCGATCATTCCCACGCAGTGGGTGATATCGTGATCAGCTTCTTTCGCGCCATGAAGGATGTCCTCGCTTTCGATGGCGGGTGGCAGTTGGGCGCGATTTCGGTGGGAGCTTTTTCCCTGATTTTTTTGATCATCTGGGACAGGATTCCCCTACTGAAAAAGTCACTGGTACCGGCACCGCTTGTGGTCGTGATTGCTGGAGCATTGCTGGGATGGGCGCTGTCCGGACTGGGAGGCAGCTGGGTGATCACTCGCCAGCAACTGGTGGACGTGCCCACACCTGGCAGCCTGCGCGGATTCGTTGGTCTGCTGCGTTCACCGGACTTCAACCAGTGGACCAATGCCGCGGTGTACATCGGTGGGATTACGATCGCCGTCGTGGCATCGCTGGAAACGCTGTTGAACCTCGACGCGGTGGACAAGCTGGACCGGAAACAGCGGATCTCGCCGCCCAATCGCGAGCTGTTCGCGCAGGGGATTGGCAATGTGGCGGCGGGGATGCTGGGCGGCATTCCAGTGACAAGCGTGGTGATTCGCGGTTCCGTGAACGTCAGTGCGGGCAGCGAGACGAAACTTTCGACCATCTTCCATGGCGTTTTACTGCTGGCTTGTGTCGTGTTGATCCCGCAGGTGTTGCGGATGATTCCGTTATCCTGCCTCGCAGCCATTCTGCTGATGACCGGATTCAAGCTGGCCAGTCCTGCGCTGTTCAGGCAGATGGCAAGTGAGGGGCGCTATCAGTTTCTGCCGTTTGTGATCACTCTGGTGGCCATTGTGATGACCGACCTGCTGATCGGTATCTGTATTGGAATGGTCCTGAGCCTGCTGTTCATTCTCAACAGCAATCTGAGACGACCTGTGCGGAAGATTCGGGAGAAGCATATCGATGGCGAATTATTGCACATTGAACTGGGCGACCAGGTCAGTTTTCTCAACAAGGCCTCACTTGAGGCCGCCTTGCGGGAAGCGCCCCGGGGCAGCCGGTTGCTGCTCGACGCGCGGCGAACCGACTACATTGATCCCGACGTGCTGAGCCTGATTCGGGAGTTCCATGACAAAACGGCCCCCGCCTTTGATATCACCATGCAGTTGATTGGTTTCCGCAAAAAATACAGATTGTTTGACAAGGAAGATACGGTCGATTTTTCGATTCAGGAGGCCCGCGAGCAGTTGACTGCCGACCAGGTCCTGGAAATTCTCAGGGCTGGCAACCGGCGTTTCGTTGAGGGGCATCCGCTGGATCGTTCACTGCTGAAGCCGCCTGCCACCAACGGTCAGGACCAGACTGCAATTGCCGCGATTGTGAGCGGCATCGATTCGAGCACACCCGTGGAGATCATTTTTGATCTTGGGGTGGGCGAGGCCTTTGTTTTGCGGATGCCGGGCGCCGTTGTCGGACCGCGGGCAATCGGTGGAGTGGAATACGCTGTTTCGCTGGGCGGCGCCAAACTGGTCGTCTTGATGGGGCATACCGACAGCTCGTTGCTCTCCCTCGCGATGGCGAATGCCCGCCCTTCTGACAGCAGGGCGACACTGTCGGACTGTGCCAATCTGCAGGAAGTCCTCGAACAGGTTGCTGTATCGATTGACGAGCACCAGGCAGTCGCTTTTCCAAACAAGACGGCCGAGGAAAAACATGCAACGATGGAACAGGTTGCGCGGCGTCACGTTGCCAGAATGGCGAGGTTGATGCTCGAAGGAAGTCCGCTTTTGAACCGGCTGGCCGTTTCCGGCCAGATTCGGGTCGTCACCGCAATTTTTGATTCTTCAAATGGTTCAGTCGAGTTCCTCAATGAGTCGCTGGCCCCAGCAGTAAAAGGAGGGTTTTCATGACATCCGGCAACGATGCACAGCGCGCCGCGGACAGGGCTGCTTTTGACGAAGCGGCCAGGCCAGGTGCCGACCTTCCCCTCACAACCGGCATTCTGACCGAATTCAGTGCGTCGATTGTCGTGGCCTGTGTTGCGATCCCGATGGGAATGGGTATCGCGGCGATTTCCGGTGCTCCCCCGGCGGCCGGTATCATCGCCGGTATTATTGGCGGACTGGTGGTAGGCTCCCTGAGCGGTTCACCTACCAGCATCACAGGCCCTTCTGCGGGCCTGACTCTGGCACTTGCGTCGCTGATGGGGATGCTGCCTTCGTTTGAAACGTTCCTGCTGGCCGTTACGCTTGCCGGATTGCTGCAAGTCGTCTTTGGAGTCGCGAAACTGGGGCGGCTGTCGAGTTTTTTCCCGTCCAGTGTTCTCGACGCCCTGTTGGCGGCGATCGGCATCATTCTGATATTCAAACAGATTCCCCACCTGTTGGGTCACGATACCGATCCTGAAGGGGACATGGCGTTTTTGCAGCCGGATCGCCGCACGACGTTTACCGAGTTGATATCCCTCTTTGAAGGCGATTTGCATTGGGGTGCGGCAACCGCCGGTCTGATAACGCTGGCTCTGATCCTGGGCCTGCAATACTGGAGTCGCAAAGGGAAAGTGCAGATTCCGGCCATGATTATTGGCGTGATCGTGGGCTCGATGGCCGGCTTGCTGGTCAGCCGGATCGGTCCACTGTGGCAGATTGATGGCAAACACCTGATTTCACTGCCTGTCTGGGGCGGAGATTCGGGCTGGGGTTCGCAGTTGAGGTTTCCCGCCTGGACCGAGTGGGCCAATCCAATGGTTTACCTTGCGGCGGGTACCATCGCCGTCATTTCTTCGCTGGAGACCCTGTTGAATCTCTCCGCGACGGATCGCATTGACCAGTCGGATCGCCCCAGTCCACCCAGTCGCGAGCTGATTGCTGTGGGGATTGGCAACATGCTGTGCGGGATGGTTGGCGGGATTCCGATGAGCGCCGCCATTGAACGCAGTGCCGTCTGTTTGCGGGCTGGTTCCCGCACGAGGCTGTGTTCCATTCTGCACGGATTCGTGTTGTTGATCGCGGCGACTCTGATTCCGTTTGTTTTCAACAATATTCCGCTGTCGGTGCTGGCCGCAGTCCTGATTGTCACCGGAGGATGGCTGGCCCGGCCAGAGGTTTTCCAGCGGATCTGGCAAGGCGGCCGGTATCAGATGGTTCCTTTTGTGGTCACGATCGGCGCCATCCTGCTAACCGACCTGTTGATTGGTGTCCTCGTTGGGCTGGTTTTCGCTGTGGGCTTTATCCTCAACAGCAGTTTTCGCCGTCCCTTGCGACAGGTGATGGAAAAGCACGTCAGCGGCGAAGTCCTGCATATCGAACTGGCCGAGCAGGTCAGTTTTTTGAACCGTCCCGTGATCGAACACGCTCTCCGCAGCGCGGCCCCCGGAACACAGATTCTCCTGGACGCGAGCAACTCGGACTACATCGATCCCGACATTCTGGCAATGATTCGCGAATTCGTCAAAAAATCAGCAATTCACGATGTCAAAGTCAGTTTGCGTGGTTTTCGCGAGCAGTACGCCATCGACAATGTCATTCAGTTTGTCGATTTCACCAGCCGCGAAATCCAGGAAAAGATGACGCCCGCGGATGCGCTCAAGATTCTTCAGGACGGGAACGACCGGTTCTGCACCAACCGGAGACTGTCCCGGGACCTGGGGCGCCAGGTCCAGGCTACTTCCGCAGGCCAGCATCCCTTCGCGGCGATACTCAGCTGTATCGATTCGCGAGCCCCGGTGGAGACCATTCTTGACCTCGGAGTCGGTGATGCGTTTACCGCCCGTGTTGCCGGCAATGTGGTCAGCCCCAAAATCCTCGGAAGTCTCGAGTATGCCACGGCCGTCGCCAACGCGAAACTGATCGTGGTCCTCGGCCACACCCGGTGTGGCGCTGTTCATGCAGCCGTCAATCTGGCTGGGGCCGGCCAAACCGGAGCCGAGGCGACAGGTTGCCAGCATCTCGATTCGATTCTGGAAGAGATTCACACATCCATCGATTTGCCACGGCTCAAATCGATCGAGCCGGATGCGGAGGCCGCCCGGAACGAGTTTGCCGAAGACGTCGCACGCCGCAATGTCGATCACTCGGTGCAGAATATCGTCAGGACCAGTCAGACCATTCGAAATCTGGTTGACGAAGGCCGCCTGGCTGTTGTCGGTGCCGTGTACGATGTGACGTCAGGCAAAGTCGAGTTCCTGATTCAGAATGCCATCGGGCTGCCTTCTTCCGACCACGAAATTGCGGGAACAAATCAGGCAGGCACGGGAAAGGGTGACTCCTGAAAAGTCTCCGGCGGATGCCGGATATGCGCAGTTCATTTTTCGACCCTGTGATCCAGACGTTTTGTCCGAAAAGGGCTGTAGTCTGTCGCCAAAGTGATGAACCAGCTGAACTACCTGGCTATCGGTCGTACAGGTCCGGAACGACCTGGCCATCGGCCATTTCCATAAACAGTTTCAGTTCTTCCGACAGGATCGTGTTGGGAAAAAACCGGACCGAACCGTCGCCCATCGCGGCATTGAATCCGCCTGGATACTGCCCGAACAGACTGAACAGGTCAAAACTCTCCGGATCGATCCCTTCGTCGGGCTGGGTCCAGGGCACGGCCAGTTCATCGCCCGTTTCGACAAACAGAATGGTATTACTCAACCCGTCACGGAAGTGTGCAAATTTTCTGGGGCTGCTCGTGCCGTTTGCGTCCGTTCCAAACGCACCTCCGACTCCACCAATACCCCGGTACACGGTCATCCCCGGTCCGGCCTGGCTGTTGGGTGAACGAAAGACCTCGGGCATTTGCCGGGCCAGCTCCAGGTTGTGCTCGCTGTCCCACGGTTCGTCGAAGCGGTAAAGGTCGTACAGCCCCTGTTCCTCCACATAAGGCAGGATCATGACGCGCCAGCTGACCGGAGGGTTTTCCGCGCGCAGGTTGCCGAATCCGGCAGGCAACTTTTTAAAGGCCGACTCATAATTGTGAACCGCCAGCGCCATCATTTTCAGATTGTTCTGCGACTGGGCCCGCCTCGCTGCCACACGGACCTGTTGAACCGCTGGCAACAGGAGTGCGACCGCAACCGGAACCGTGAGAGTCACATCGACCATCGGAACAGTCTGCCGCGTTTCGACCTCGAAACCCGTTGTGGTCTGCCGGAAAAAGCTGACGGCCGGGATCAGGTGTTTGTGAATCGACCGGGCGGGAGGCAGGTTAATTCCGCCAGTCAGCGGTTCCATCCAGTCCACGACTTCATCAGGCATCTCACCCATTTCCGCCATCATCATCCGGCTCATCCCCATAAAAATCTGGATATAGGGATACAGGATTTCGAGTTGGCGTTGCGAGTTCTGCCAGGAATAGCCGAGCAATTTCGAATTTCCGTCGCGGGACGAAAATGGCTGACGCATGCTCTCGAACGCCGACGCATCGATCAGGGTGTCATATTCCATGGGCCGGACCACCGGAATGATCGTCTGGGGAAAGAGAGTGACCAGAATCCGGTCTCCGGCAATGCACCAGCTGGGCTCGAAAGGAAGCGGCATCTCTGGAATCCGAAGCGTTACGATTTCAGCGTCTCCCACCGTCCTGGAAACAAAGCGGGGAGCATACGGGTCGCCATCCGACAGGTCCCGGATGGTCTGCAGCAACTCGTCGACAGCATGTTTCAGCCGCTGCGCGTCCTTGACTGTCGCTGTCATTGCGATTCCGGTCATCCATCCGTCGCTGGCCCCGTTGTAGATCGTCCACGTCGGACCAATCTGGTCGAGGAGGTCGTTTCGCAGATCGACTCCTGTTTCTGCCTGGAACTGCTGCAGTCCCTGGGCCATGTCCATCGCCTCGCGCGGGTTGAACTGCAGCATCAGTTTCTGGACAAAATCCATGACTTTGGCCGCATCCACGGACATCGCCACGGCGAACAGGGCATCCGCGGGTACGTGTTGCAACTCGCTGGCCTCGATGCCCTCGTCGCCAAACAGGGCCAGCAGCCCCTGCGGCTGACCCTTGATCCCCAGCAACATCCGGTTAACCATTTCGGTTTCCGAGTATCCCGAAGAGGATTCCAGCGATTCCACGTTGGCCAGTCCGAGGGCACTGACGATCTGGGCGGCTTCGTTTCCACCCAGGGGCAGGAGTGCATCGCGGACGGCATGCAGATTGACGTAACCGAGACTGCTGCGGCGGGCGAGTGAGTGCCGCGACTGCAGGTCTTCCAGCCATGCCGGCGTCGCGTTGCCCGACATTCTCTGCAAGGCCCTGCCAACCGCATCCTCGCCCATGCCGGCCACGAGATACCCGCCCGAGCTTCCCAGCAACAGGCTCGCCGCTGCACTTTCGTCGAACGGAATCACATAAAACGGCTGCCCCGCAATCTGCAGCGAACCGGGCTGGTCATTTTCAGCGGTTGCCAGTTGGGCCAGAGCCGATGCCAGCGCTTCGGCCCGGTCCCCCACCTCCAGCAACAGGACGGCCTCGACTTCGGGCGGCATTTCGGGGCCCCGAATCACGACGTTTTCCACAAACAGACATCCCGACTTTCTGAAAATTGAATCCCACAGGACGGGCGAAAGTTCTGCCGCCAGTTTTCGCTTCGCCTCCGGGGCATTGGAGAAAGCCAGCGGCAGGATCATTTCTGCCCGTTTCATCAGGTCATCGACGAATTCGCGAACTTCGGGCTCCGCCAGCAACTGGTCCGTGCGATTGGTGCTGTTGGCGTCGGGTCGGGACTGGTTGGACCACGAGGAATACAGCCAGCAATTCTCCGGCGCCACACTTTGCAGCGGGCCGGCCAATTCGCCAGTCTGAAACGCTCCCGCGGTACCGGTTGTGACCACAACCAGCAGGGTTGCAAGTGCTACAACCGAACGGCCCCACTGGCACAAAGCTCTCAACATCGAACCAACTCCCAATCTGAAATGACCTGGACCCGAAAATTCAATTTTAAAACTGTTACTTTGGCTGCGGAGGCAGTATCCTGCCTGACGCAGCTCCACCAGCCATAAGGACATTTGTTATTTGTTGGCCGGATTCAAATACCGTTCAAACCACTGCAGCGCCGCCTGAGTTGCCTCGACAGCCGCTTCACCCCGAAAACCGTGCCCCGCTCCCTCAATCGTGACCAGCTGGCAGGGGACCTGACCGGTCTCAAATTTTTCCCGGATCTGTTCGCTATGACGGATCGGAACCAGCCGGTCCCGCGTTCCATGAACCAGCAGGGTCGGTGCGTCGTCCGGCGTGACGTGAACGATCGGAGAAACAGCGTCGCCCAGTTTCGCGTCGAAATCGAGGGCCGGAAAATCGTCACTCGGCCCGATCATGTTTCGCAAATCGGTGGGCGGGAAATACGCGACAACTGCAGCAACCTGAGCCGTGTTTTTTGTTGCCGATTCCACGGCACTGTTTTTTTCGGGCGACTGGTTGGTGTCGGTTCCCAGCATCAGCGAAAGGTGCCCACCGGCACTCATCCCGCAGACTCCGATCCGGCTGGCGCCGAAACCAAACTCGGCACAGTGTTCCTGCAAATAATTCACGGCCTGTTTGCAGTCGGCCACGGCGTCGGGAACCTTGAACAGCGGTGCACTGCCGTGACGCAACAGGATCACGGCATAACCCCGCTCGACCAGCTGGCTGAGCAGGTCAATCCGCCGGTAGGTCTCCGCCGGAAACCAGGTCGAATTCCAGCCCCCACTCACGACGAAAATCACGGCCGCACCATTTTGTTTGGCAGGCTGGATGACATCCAGCGACAGCGCCATTCCCATTTTGTGGCCGTAAACCACATCGGAGTGAATCACCGGGGCCGAACCCAATTCAACGTCGGGCGCAGTTTCCACGGCACTTCCGGGCTCCCTTACGTCCTGGGCCGCGACGAACCGGGCCGACATGAAGGGGGCCGTCATGAAGTGGGACAAAGCCACTGCCACAAGGAGTGCCACCCGGCAGGGCCACAGCAGTCGTCTGTTCATTTTCAGGGAACCTCAGCTGGGAGTCGGAACAATTTGGCCCGCATTGTAACCCAGGAACAGCGGGTGTGGTGACCGGCCTGTTGTTTTTCCTGTGGAGCGTCCGGGAGCCTCACGCCTGCTACCAGTTTTCCGCTTCGTCCACCGACGCCGGGCCCAGTTTGCCCCGGATCCCCTCCAGCAAACCCGCAGCGGAATGAACCCGGCCGGCGCGGATCACGGTTTCGACATTGCGGGTATTGCGAATGTTCTCCAGAGGATTACCCGTGATGACGAACAGGTCAGCGGATTTTCCCACATCGATCGAGCCGTGGTCTTTTTCGATTCCGAGTGCCATCGCTCCGTTGATCGTGCCGATTCGAATCGCATCGACCGGTGGTATACCGCTTCGCACGAATGCGTCCAGTTCGCGATGTGCGCCGAATCCGGCCAGGTAGTTGCCGTTGCTGAAATGGTCGGTGCCCAGAGAAATTTTTCCCCCCGCCTGGTAAAAGGCCGCAATCGTTTTCTGTTTGGCCTGATAGATCTGCTCGAACTGTTGCACCGGTTTGTCCGGCCCGCGTTCCTGGACCAGTTGCTGGATGTAAGGCGTAAAAAACTGCCGTTCATCGATCCACTGCCCGAACTCTTCGCCGGGCGACCCAAAATAGCCATAGGCCGTGATCGTGGCGTCGAACCAGGTTCCGCGATCGAGGTACAGCTGCACAATTTTTTTGAACTCCGGCATGTCGGCCGAAATTTTTGGAAGCGAGGAGTAGGCCGGCATCGTGTCGGGCATCGCATCGCCGCCCAGAAAATGTTCGATCCGGTCGATTCCCATTTCGATGGCGTCACGGGGATTCACGGAACCGCGAAAACCCGAGTCGAGATGTCCGGTGACAGTCAGGTTGTGCCGGTGAGCCTGGTCGACCAGAACCCGCAGCTCGTCAGGTCCAATCGCTTTTGCCTTGAAACCGCCGACCCCCTGCCCGGCCCAGAAATCGACTTCCTCGCGGATTTCCGCTTCGGGCCGTTTCCCGCGCCAGCCAGGTCGCGCCCGGCCAAAATAGGGCCCGCTGTTGAGCAGCCGCGGGCCGACCTGCTCCCCGGACTCGATGCGACGACGCAGCTGCAACATGCCTTCGGGATCAAACTCGCCACAGGAAAAAGTGACCGTGACTCCATTGGCAAGGTACTGCACCGGAATCACTTCAAATTCTTCCCGCCGCCGGTCAATCAGTTTGACGTTGTAGTGCGCATGGCAATCGATCAACCCGGGCAGGATGAACCTGGAATCGTCCAGCTGGATCGTCTGTTTGGCCTGGGCAGCGGCCGGATCCACAGCGAGCTCGACAAACTTGCCGTCGCGAATGCCAATCCCCGCATTCGGAACAAACTCGCCGGATTCAGTCCGAAAGACCTGACCCCCCGTGACCAGGACGTCAAATTCCTGGGCGGTTGCTTTCATTCCGTGCCACGACAGAAGTGTCCAGATGGCGATGGAACACAGGGCCGTTTTCGAATGCCGAATAGGTCTGCACATGGATATCTCCTGACGGGAATTTCTGTTTCGAATGGTCGGTCGCCTATCCCCACATCCAATAGCTGATGGCGGCTGCAAAGAATGTCAGCAGGAAAAGAGGAGCTGCAAAATACCACGGCGGGTGGTTCGTAAAACGAATGGGCAACACCACGGCAAAAAACAGAACGAGGGTCAGTCCGGCGGCCGCTGTTATTGCAGCCGTTTCCCAGGGACCGCCATTGAATCCGAGGAATCCGACCAAAATCCCGCCGGGCAAATGCCCGTGGCTGAGACGGACGTTCACAAAACTTTGTGAACGGACAACAAAACAGCAGATCAACAGAACGACTGGCAAATACAGGGCTGGCGCCGTCCACAAAACGGCGCGCCGCGTCCGCGGACATCCGAACAGATACGTCAGCATGATCACAGCCACAACCACCAGCGATGCCACGTCCAGGATCGGTACCACCGGCATTCGGTAAAGCCCGCCGTACAATGCCATCCAGATTCCCGTCAGCGTCGTCGCCAACAACAGAAACCGCGAATCGAATTTGGGCCGCTGCCACAAGGTTGTGCCACAGACGTTGCCTGCGGCCCGATCCAGGCTGCAGGCAGCACCGCTGGTTTCGGTTGCGTTCATGTCATCCGGATCTGAATTCACGGAAATCCTGCCAGGCGTGTGGGACCGTTTCGGACCCTCACCATTGTAACGAGTCCCGGGGCAGAATGCCGAAGCGGCCCGGCGCCGGTGCGGCAGCCCGTGTTGCGGCAGCCCGTGTTGCGGACTGTGCTGCGGCTACTGCTTCAAAAGCACCTGGTCGATCTGGAATTTGAACGCACCGGGAGTTCCGGTTCCAAACCAGATTCCGAGTACATCGGTTCCGTCGCATCCGTCGAAATCATCCACCCGGAATTCGTACTGTTTCCATTCCGGCGTGGCCACAAACTCTTTCATCGAGGGCTGAAAACCCCGTTTCTGAAAAAACAGCATGATCTGACAGGTCTTGCCGTCTCCTTTTGCCCAGAACGAGATGCGCTTGTGGGCGCTGATGTTTCCCGCCTGCATCTGGGCAGGACCTGGCGAAAACATCACCCCTGCAAAGGCCGGTTGCTGCTCGCGGGTATTTCCCGAAACTTCCATCGCTCCCCTGCTGCCGTCGGCGCCGTCCCCGACAATCGCCATTTCAACGGTGGAATCGCCACCCATGATGGCGTCGGTGCTGCCGGCCCATCCGGAACCGAACTGGGCCGAAACCTTTTCGTCCTCGAAATCGCTGATCATCCGGACCTCATCCGCCGCTGCCATCGGTGTAACAGACTCCTGTTCGGCTTTGACCGATTCTCGCATGGCCTGCCGGTCGACCGGATGCCCGCCTTTCCAGACGCTGTCGATGTTGGCAACCGCGGCAATGTCCTGCAGGGGATCGCCGTTGACCAGCACCAGGTCGGCGCGCATCCCGGGTGCAATTCGGCCCCGGTCCTCCAGCCCAAAAAATCTGGCCGGCATGGAAGTCGCGGCGGCCAGTGCCTCTTCGTTTGACAGTCCGGCCGCGACCAGCATTCTCAATTCCTGGTGCATGCTGACACCGTGATCGGTGCCGGGGTTGGGCGCGTCGGTGCCGGCCAGAACCGGAATGCCGCCAGCGTGCAGCGCCGCAATGTTGTCCCGCAGGACTTTCCAGTCGCCATCCTGCCCTTCCCGTTGCGGAAAAGTCCTGGCCAGACTGGACAGGGTTTCGTTTTTCAGAAACGGCTTCAGGTTGCTGTCTTCGACGATCATTCGGGTCAGATTGGCGCCACCGGCTCCGGCAACGACAGTCGCTGTCGGTACAACAAAAATGCCTTTGGCTTTGGCCAGCCCGACCAGTTCCTCCGTAACCGGTTTGTCTGCGAAAAAGTGAACCAGCCCGTCGATGTCATTTTCGATGGCCATCCTGGCACCGTCGAGTGTGCTGACGTGGGCAACCGCCAGTTTGCCGTTTTCATGAGCGGCAGTCACCGCGGCGGCGAACATCGCGGGGGTGAGTGTTGGCAGGCTGGCACCATAGGCGCTGCCGTCTTCGTAAATCAGTTTGATATAGTCCGATCCCTCGCGAACGCGGTCATGGACGAATTGCCCCGTCTGCGCGGGATCGTCCAGGGTGGGGACCGGAAATCCGAACTGCGTGCCGTGCCCGCCTGCGACCGTCACTGCGGCACCAGCCGAGAAGAAGTCGGCGCGACCGCTGGCTTTCCCCTCTTTCTGCTGCTGCCGAAACCTCGCCGCGCTGCTGGCCATCGACATCATGTCCAGTTCGGTCGTAACGCCAAACAGGGCGGCCTGTTGCAGTTGCGTATCAAACCAGACGTGAGTGTGACAGTCGATCATCCCGGGCATCAGGGTTTTGCCGGTTCCGTCAATCGACTGACTGTTTTCGTCGGGCTGCAGATCCGCACCTATCGCTGCGATCTTTCCTTCGCGGACCAGCAGACTGGTTGCTTCAATTTTTTTCTCACCGTCAAAAACAGTGACGTTCCTGAAATACAGCGATGATTGGCCGAAAGTGGATGACGCTGTCAACGCGGTGACCAGCAGAAACAGACCAATTGAAAGACTGAGAAAAGTCCGGTGCACGAACATGGGGGATTCCTCATTGAAGCAGGGACATGGGCCGGTTTCCCGTATCAGCCCGGATGCCGGGCGACCGGAAGAATTCCATTCGTCGCGGTAAACCGTTTATTTAACAGAAATCTGAAACGCCAACAACAGAATGCGGTGCCGGAGATGCACTACAATGGCAGGTCAGTCCTCACTGACAAATTCCGGAAATCAGGAAATTCCCATCCGCTTTTGCCGGTTCATTTTACCTCGCTGAAGACCGGCCGCGGGAAGCCAACATCATCAGGGGCCCACCATGACCTTTCGCCAACTCGCGACTTCGGCAGCATTTGCATTTGTCGTGATGTCTGCCTGCCTGGCCAGTGCTCACCCGCAAACCGGGTGGAACCGTTTTCGCGGACCCAACGGTTCCGGACTGGATTCCAGTCAACCGCTGCCAGAAAAACTTTCCAGCGAAAACACGCTGTGGAAACAGAAACTGGCGGGAACCGGACACAGCAGCCCGATTGTCAGCGGCGACCGTGTGCTGGTCACGGCCTGGGACGGTTCCGGGCAGTTGTGGATGCAGGATTTTTCGTTGCAGGACGGGACGGCGGGATGGACCTGGAAGAGTCCGCTGCAACCCGCGCCGATGCATCGCCTGAACAGCCCCGCGGCGTCAACCCCGGCAACTGATGGCCGCCGGGCTTTCGTTCTGGCCTGTGAGTCCGGGCATCTGCTGCTGTTTGCCATCGGCCTGGACAAGGGAGAAACGCTGTGGACGCGGGATTTTGGAGAATGGAAAGCCCAACATGGCTTCGCTGCGTCGCCTGTCGTGGTCGATGATCTGGTGGTGTTCGTCAACAGCCAGGAAAATCCCGACAATTCGCCGGGCCCGGCCGGAGTGATGATCGCGGTTCGGGCGGACACCGGAGCAGACGCGTGGCAAAGGAAACTGTTACCCGGCAAAGCCGCCTATGCGGTTCCCCTGGTTGTCCCGTCGACCGGCGGCGATTCCGTGATTGTCAATTCGTCCAGTTCGGACGGAATTTATGCCACGCGGGCCCGCGACGGAGCGGCGCTGTGGAATTCCACCGCGTTGCCCGAACGTACGGTTGGCTCTTCCATCCTGATGGGAGAGCGTGTGTTGGCATCGTGTGGATCGGGCGGTGGCGGGCGGTTGATGATTGGTGTCGACCTGCCGGTGCCGGAACGGAATAACGCAGCGCCGTCCGGAGAGGCCCCGGAGACCGTGTCGGAAAGAAACGTGCCTGTTGTCAGTCCCGCGCTGGAGTTGCACAAAAATCTCTGTTACGTTCCCACGCCGATTGCCGTCGATGGACGACTGTACCTGTTCGCCGACAACGGAGTTGTGTCGTGTGTCGATCCCGGAAATGGAGAATATCACTGGCGGGAAAAATTGTGTCAGGGATGGTGGGGGTCGCCGGTTTCCGATGGACGGCGGATTTATTCTGTCGACAAGGACGGTGTGGTCCACGTGATCATTGCGGGCGAGACATTTTCCGGCGACAGCAGTTTTCCGCTGGGGGAGGCTTCATCGGCCACACCCGCTCTTTCGGGTGGGCGACTGGTTTTGCGCACAGAATCGCAACTCTGGTGTTTCGGCGAAAAATGAAACGGCGGCAGTGGTCTCCGGTGTGAAACGGGCGGCGGATGAGTACTTTTCGCAAGATGGACTTCGAGGTCCGTCCATTGATTTGACGGACACTGCGGGTACGACGGACACTGCGGATACCACAGACACGACGGATACGACTGATTCCACGGACACGACGGACAAGGATTTCCATCGTACTGGTGGTCACTATTCCACTGCCGCCCGCCTGAAGACGGTGGCGGGCCGCGGGTTTTCATTTTTTTTTCCGATTCAGTCTGTGCCGGTGACGTCGCGATCAGCGCCGCGCGCAACTGGATTTCAAATTCGTGGACGAGGTGGTCGATACGATTCTGTATCGCAGCAGTTCTTTTCTTTCCCGCGCTCTGCCCGTCGATTTTGGCACATCGAAAAGAAGTGGCCGGATGCCCTGTCCGCCGTTTTCTTTGTTGCGGGCGGAACATCCGGGAGAACCGGAAAAGTCCGGCAGTGCGGTTTTCTCCGTTTGGTAATCCCGGCCAGAAAAACGAATTCGCCCTGATGTCTTTAAATTGCCTTTTTGTCCCGTTCGTCGCCCTGTTCCTTTTGGCCACCCATCTGCTGGAGGGGCCGGCGTTGCAACTCCATCAGGACCTGGTTCCCGTTCAGGATCCGGTTGCGCAGTCTGCCGATACTGATTCTGCAGCACCAGCGACCGATTCGGACCCGGCAGGCACTGTGGCGGCCGAACCGCAGCGCAATCTGCGCAGCGAGAGAATTGCCCAGGTCCTCGCCACGTATTATGTGCGCCAGATCGACGCCGACCGCCTGCGCCCGTGGAGCATCATGCACGGACTGATCGCCTACGGTCCCGATTCGAGAATCATTGCAGGGGGCCATCCGGTCAACGCCGTCGAATACCTCTGCAATAACGGCGCTGGTGACGGCATGACCCTGATGTACCTGTCGAATGGACAGCTGAAAACACGGATTGGTCAGGGAGTGCAGGGCCACGCCGGCCAGTTGCTGGCGATGCTGGCCCAGTCCGGAGTTCCGGCCAGTTATCCGCTGAAGGTGGAAGACAGGGAGTTCCAGGTGCAGGACCTGATCGAATATGAACAGCGCGGATGTCGATCGGGAACCGAACTGACTTTCAAACTGATCGCCCTGGCGCACTATCTGCCTCCCAATTCGGTCTGGAAGAATGACCTCGGTGAAACCTGGGACATGCAGCGTCTGATCCGCGAGGAAATGGCCCAGCCGGTAACCACGGGGGCCTGTGGCGGCACCCACCGGTTGATGTCGCTGACGTATGCCGTCTGGCAACTGGAGCGAACGGGCCAGCCCCTGGTGGGCGAATGGCACAACGCCGCGCGGATGCTGGGCGCGTGGCAGGAACGCGCCTGGAAATTCCAGAACGCCGATGGCAGTTTCAGCACCGAGTGGTTCAACGGGCCAGGCGCCGATCTGTCCCTGGACAAAAGGCTGTATACCAGTGGGCACACCCTCGAATGGCTGGCCTGTTCACTCCCGGAGGAACAACTCGGCGATCCCCGGATGACGGCGGCAGTCGACTATCTGCTGGAATTGATGCTGGGCGCTCCCGGATATGAACTGGATGTGGGGCCGCGGGGTCATGCCCTTCACGCCCTGCTGGTTTACCAGATGCGGATGTTTGGCGAAGGCCTGGACTATGCGGCTCTGATGTCGGTTTCGGACGTCGAATCGATTGTGAAGCCGAAACGGATTGTGGCGACACCGGCTTCTTCACAGTCATTATCGGGACGTCAGGAAAGCGGAACCGGTCCGGCCGGCGGCGACCGCCGAGCCCAGCCCCGTGGAGTTTTTCGCAGGCGGTAAACACTGCCAGATCAGTATCGTGCGGCGGGATTCTGTCGCGACAAAGGATGGTCCTCATGAACAACCGAATCGACATGCCACGGGTCAGCCCCATGCTGCAGCAGTTTTTCTTCAGTGCAGTTCTGGTTGCGGGCAGTATGTTTCACGCGGCAACGGCCGGCGCACAACAGCTGCCACCGGGGCCACTGCATCCCGCGGCCAGGCCGCACAACCCGAACGCCGTTATTCCGGGCAGCGGAACGGAAGTGGCTGAGGTCGGCGATGATTTCGAAGACCCGGCCTGGGGTTACAACTTTGCCCTGCCCAAAGTCTTCAACAATGGCGAAACCAAGCTCGGTGCCAACACCCCGCTCGGCGTCTCACTGAATCACCGCTGGTTCGAAGGCCAGAAACGCGGCCAGCCCGACCAGATCCAGCGAATCGACACGCCACCCGATGGCCTGGCCGGAAGCACCGGCGCACTTCTGCTGCGATCCCAGGCGACGGGCGGATCGCATCCCAGCCGAACCCAGCAGCAGGACGATTTCATCGGCAACGTCGCCGACTTGATCGGCAAGGTCACAGTCGATCGGGTGCCGAGTGTGGTGACCCGGGTCTGGTTTCCCGAGCCGGAATACTGGGAGCGCCGTTCGGGATGCCATTTTGCGTTCCGGATATCGCTGGAGAAGGAATCGTTTGCGTCTGCTTCCCGCGGCCGGTTTCGCACGGTCTCGCATTCGGAAGAAGACGACATCTACTGGCCGGGAATGTTTTTTCAGCGCGAGATTCGCTCTGGCGGCAGCGGCGAGGTGAGCAGCGACCGGATCTCCATGTGGATGAAGGCCACTGCTACGGGGCTGCGGATCGAGGGGCCGGAGATCACCACCTTTGGATGGTGGACGCTGGGGATGAGTGTGACGCCGGACGGACAAGTCCACTATTTCGCGAAACCGGGAGTGGCCGATCTGACAGCGGACGACCATATCGCGTCGGATTTTCCTTTCGGTCACCGCGCGGTTCGTTTCCGTTCGTTCTTTTTCAATGTCTGCAGCGCTGATGATGGCCGCAGCTGGTCAACACCGCTGGTCGTGGATGACACGAAAGTTTTTCTGGGCCGATAGTCCGGGCTATTTTTTTTCTTCGCTCCAGCGGCGAACAATTTCAACACCGATTTCGACGGCGGCGAGCATCTCGTCGAGGCTGGCCCACTCCAGCGGGGAGTGAATGTTGTGCTGGCCGGACGAAAGGTTGGGCGTCGGCAGGCCCTGTTCGGTGAACTGGCTGCCATCGGTTCCGCCGCGGATGATTTCCAGGCGGGCCATCCGGCCGAGTCGTTGATGGGCCTCGACGGCAAACTGGACGGCGCGCGGCTCCTTTTTCAGGCCGTCGGCCATGTTGCGATACTGGCGGACGATTGCGACAGAGACCCCGCAGCCGGGGAATTCCCCTTCGGTAACGGTGGCGGCGGTGCGGATCACGTCCGCGTGATGTTCCAGTTGAGCAGAATCGAAATCGCGAATCAGGATTCGAATCGTACTCGCCCCGACGCCGCCTTCGATTGTGTAGGGATGCAGGAATCCCTGCCTGCCCTCCGTATTCTCCGGCGCGTCATCGCGCGACAGTTGCTGGACCAGAAAAGCCGCCGCCCGAACGGCATTGACCATCCTGTTTTTTGCGATTGCGGGATGGATGTTGATCCCGGTGATCGTGACGACGGCCATATCGGCGGAAAAAGTCTCGTGGTCCACTATGTTTTGTCCGCCACCATCAAACGTGTAGGCGACGTCGGCACCAATCAGGGAGGGCGGGCAATTCCGGGTGCCCTGTCCGATTTCTTCATCGCAGGTGAACACGATTCGCACGTCCCCGCGGGGAATTTGCGGGTGCTCCAGCAGGTGCCGGGCCAGTTCCATGATGATCGCCACACCGGCCTTGTCGTCCCCGCCCAGCAGTGTGGTTCCGTCGGTAGTGATAATCGTGTGGCCGATGACGGAGTCCAGTTCCGGGCAGGCCTTTGTGGTGATAATTTTCGACGGGTCACCGGGTAGCGGGATGTCGCCGCCGGAGTAACGCTCGACAACATTCGGGCGAACTCCCGCCCCTGAAGTTTCCGGTGAAGTGTCCAGGTGCGCATTGAAGGCCACGACCGGTGCCGTGGCAACGTTGCCGGGGAGCGTGGCGATCACGATGCCGTTTCGGTCCTGGCGGGCATCCTCCAGTCCCATTTCGCGCAATTCGTGCAACAGAATTTTGCCCAGTTCGATTTGCCCGGGGCTGCTGGGACTTTCCGTGCTGGAATCGTTGGCGGTTGTATCGACTTGCACAAGTCGCAAAAACCGCTGTAACAACCGGTCCCGATTCATGAACATGATTCCTGGTGAAAAAAATCCTCGTCAGGCCGCACAACCGAGGCCTGCCTGCAGTATGGTAGCAAAGTCATCGGGCGACTGGGTTTCTCACCAGTGGAATCTCACCTGTGGCGGCTGGAGAGTTGCAGCGGCAGGGTTTACATTGACGGAAACAGGTTGTTCGATTGTGACGCTGCAGGAGGATCGCGATGCGAACGGGTCTGGCGCGGTGTCCATCCGGAGCGGGGAAAATCTGATGACGAAAAAACAGGCTTTTCGGTACTTTGTATTTGACACGGAAAGCGTCGCCGACGGCCAGCTCGTGGCGGACATTCGGTATCCTGCCGAGAATCTGGCTCCGGAAGAAGCCATTCAGCGTTACCGCAGGGAACTGCTGGAAAAAACCGGTTCGGAGTTCATTCCCTATACCTTTCAGGTGCCTGTTTCGGTTTCGGTTGGCAAAGTGTCGGCGGATCTGGAGTTGCAGGAAATCGTGACACTGGATGAACCGCATTACCGTCCGCATGTGATCACGGAAAACTTCTGGCGCGGATGGAGCGGTTACGGTCATCCGACGCTGGTCAGTTTCAATGGTCGTTCCTTTGATATTCCGCTGCTGGAACTGGCAGCGTTTCGTTACGGGATCAGTGTGCCCGAATGGTTTGACACGCAGCTGAAATCATGGGACCAGTACCGCAACCGTTACAACCAGAACGCCCATTTGGACTTGCAGGAGTTGCTGTGCAATTTCGGCGCCTCCCGGATCCATGGTGGGCTGAACCTGATCGCCAATCTGCTGGGGAAGCCGGGGAAAATGGGGATCGCGGGCCACATGGTTCAGGATTTGTACCAGGCGGGCAAGATTGCCGAGATCAACGACTATTGTCGCTGCGATGTTCTGGACACCTATTTTGTTTTTCTCCGCTCCGCGGTTCTGCAGGGCCAGATTACGCTGCAGCGTGAACAGGAACTGGTGGAAAAAACCCGCGTCTGGCTGGAACAGCAGTTCACAGAGCGGCCGGCGTATTCCTGTTATGTCGATGCGTGGGGCGAGTGGACAAACCCCTGGAAAGAGAATCCGGCCGCTGTGGCCGAGGTACCGGCCCAAGGGGTTGAGCGGGAAAACGCATGAGTCATTCATGCTCAACTCAAAAAGGCACATCGCCTTCATCGAGTTCGTCGGCTCCGGCGGCTTCGGACAGCGCCAGATTGGGATCTCGCCCGGCCGGCGCACGCCCGGCCCCGCTGCCGGAACTGTCATTGCCGAGAACCTTGAAACTGACTGCTTCGGCGTTCAGAAAAAACTTTGTTTCACTTTGGGGGTCGCGTTGCCACTTTCTGCCCGACAGACGATAGGTGACTTCCAGTTCATCACCGACGTTCAACTGGTCGACCGAATCGCAGGCATCCTGCAGGAAATCCACGGGGATGTAGTTGGTGAATCGACCGTCATTGTCCTGTTCCAGGACGACCAGCCGCTTGCGGAACCCCTTGGCCCCAAACGTCTTGGTTTCTTCGATCAGGTGGATTTTTCCCCGGACGACGGCGGAGCTGTTTCCCGAGCCTGCATTTCGATTACCCTGACTCATGGTTGGACCTCCGCAAAAAAACTGGCTGAACCGCATACCGCAGAATCCAGTTTACGAAACCGGAGCGGTGCAGCCAAGGATGCCGCGAAAATCCGCAGCGCGGGCTGAACCGCAGAACCGCAGGCGGGCAGCGTGCGTACCAGTTGCTGGGGCCGGAAAACTCCCCATGACAACCCGTCGCGGCTCCGGACGGATCGTAAACCTCAAGACACCGTAAATCTCAAGACACCGTAAATCTCAAGACACATTGCGAATATCCCTGTGATGCGCTGGCTGAGTGAAGAGCCCCTAATGATTTTTTCTGACCGGGATGACCTTCGTCGTCGTGGCCGCCGCGTGGGGTTTTGTGACCCGCAAAGGGT
>JBGSVU010000398.1:0-5311 GCA_041752775.1 Pirellulaceae bacterium
GGCCACCAGTCGCGGTTCGAAAAGGACCTGGCGGGCATTTTCTCGTCGTTCATCTCCACGATTGTTGTCATAGGTTGTTCACCGTTCAGGTTTGTCGTTGTCGTAAAAGTGGCGCCCGTCACTGGACATTTTGCAGCGCCGGAACTGTTTTCACCATGCGGCGTAACGGCCCCCGAAGCGGGAGGGATGTCTGTCGGCCGGGAGCCTGTTTCGGTCGCCTGCGACCTGGCCTCCTGGGCAATTCCGGTTCCGGCCGACGCGAGCACCGCGATGACGGCGAACCCCAGAATCAGCTTTGCGGAATGTAACTTTCTCATGAATTCTCTCCATTACCGGGTCTGCGGGACTGTACCACCAGCGACAGTATCCCAAATCACGATCCATGCGTCCAATGCATGGTGTATATTGTTGCCATGCATGAAATGCATGATTATGTTACCCCTTCCCTGCTCCGGTTGCATCCACCCATGAAAGCCGAACTCGAAATCCAGCAACTGACCCATTTCATGGCCGTCGCCCGGGCCAACAATTTCACCCGGGCCGCAGAAGAACTGGGTGTCTCCCAGTCCTCGCTCAGCCGTTCGATCCAGAAACTCGAAACTCAAATCGGCCAGCCGCTGTTTGACCGGAAACCGAGGGAAGTCACCCTGACGGACCCTGGCGAATTGCTGGCCGGCCGGGCCACACAAATCCTGGCGCTGGTCGAAGACACTTTTGCGGAGCTGAGTGAAACGGGAGCCAGCGGCCGGGTCAGGCTGGCCGTGATTCCGACGATTGCTCCTTTTCTTCTTCCGTCGGTGTTGAGCGAATTCGCGCGAGCCTGCCCCAACGTTTCGGTGGTCGTCCAGGAAGACACCACGCAGAACATCCTCAAGCTGTGCAGCCGTGGCGAAGTCGACATCGCCCTTCTTGCCCTCCCCATTTCCGCCCGGTATCTGGACGTTGAACCGCTGTTCGAGGAGGAACTGGTTCTGGTCCTGCCCAACGGACACCAGCTGGAAAAAAAGAAAAGCATCCGGCTGGCGGATGTCCAGGAGTTCCCGTTTATCATGCTCGATCAGGCCCATTGCCTGTCCGACAACATTGCCTCATTCTGCCGCCGCGAATCGGTCCAGCCGGTTTCCATCGAGCGAACCAGCCAGCTGGCCACCGTCCAGGAGCTGGTCTCACTGCGACACGGCATTTCGATGGTGCCCAAAATGGCCCAGCGACTCGACCAGAGTGATCGTCGGACTTACCGTTCGTTTTCCGGCACGAAACCAACCCGCACGATTGCCATGCTCTCCAACCCCTACCGTTACCAAAGCCGCTGGGTCAAGCAGCTGATGGACCACCTGCGGAAACTCACGTCGCCCGATGGCCCCCGAAAGAAACAGGACCCTTGCCCGGTCCAGACCGCCGGCAAACCAGCAAACTAAAAAACCCAGAAAAACGGTTTCCCGTTTTCGTCGACGCGCAGCGAGGCCGCCAGTCGCGGTTTGGTTTTGGAACAGAGCGCCGTGACGATCGAATAGTAAGTCTGTTTCGGCTTGACCAGCGTCACAAGCGCCTGGGCGGGATCGAGTTCCTTTTCCGCCAGCGAATTGTAGTCGTACAGAATCGCCACGCCGATCCGGCCGGAGATGGCCTGCAGCGCATCGTCCAGCCGAAAGGCCCGAATCTCGACATCAATTCGCTCGAACAGTCTGGGCTCGATCTGGTTGGTCGGACCTTCGGTCGGCCACCCGACTGGCCAGTGTTCCGCGGCGTTTTCGCCCGGTACCAGAGTGATCTGCAACGTGCCCCCCTGGGGACGATCTGGCACAACAACCAGCCCCAGCGGGCGAACCAGCGCCGCCAGTGCTGTTCCGGCGGAAAACCCCTGCAACTCACCAGAGAATTTCTCTTCATCGTTGGCCAGCAGTTCCGCCACTGCCGGACCGGCAACGATCGGTGTTTTCAGTTTCCCGCGAATCTGCTGGAGGATCGCCGCCGGCGACTGGCCGGACGTGGAAGCGTCCAGCGGTGTGGACAATTCCGTGTGCAGTGCAACCAGTTGTTCGCTGGTCAGTCCAAAGCCCATTTTTTCGCCGAGCGCCACCGCGGCACCGTCGTCACGCAACTGTTGGACCCACGCGCGAATGCCGTCAACCTCACCGATCGTAAACGTCCGGCCGGGGAGCAGTATTTTCCGGTCGTCGAGGGTTCCCGCAATTTTGATGACCACGATGCTGCCCGACTCCAGCTCTTCAATGGACGGACGACCGCTCACCCGGCTGGTCGTAATTCGCACGCGGTCGATGCCGCAATCGTTCAGCTTTTCCATCCACTCCTGCTGCATCCCGGGCTGGCCAGACGGATCCGCCACCAGGTCCAGCTGTATGATACGGGACGCAGGTTGCTCGCCCCGGGATGTCTGGCCCTGGCAAGCCCCGGACTGCGGCATCCCGATGCACAGCATCAAAACCAGTCCGGACAGAAGTTTGGGCAACATCAGAATTCCTCCGTAAAAAACGCCAGGCCTCCACAGCGGTCCGGATCAGTCTTTCACACCATAACGCACGATGCAGTAAAAGGCCTTGAACAGGTCGCGGATGCCGATCTTCTTGCCCTCGGCATAACTGCGGGCTTCATAGCGAATCGGAACTTCGGAAATCCGGAATCCCTGACGGGCCAGTTTGGCCGTCATCTCCGGTTCGACTCCAAAGCGGTTCTGGGCAATGTTCAGGTCTTTCAGCGCCGAGCGGTGAAAGGCCTTGTAACAGGTCTCCATGTCGGTCAGCCGAATGCCCGTAAACAGGTTGCTGCCGGCCGTCAGGATCCAGTTGCCCAGCCGGTGAACCAGTGATTTGTCCTGTTGGACCGTACCAATAAAACGACTGCCGAATACCACGTCGGCGGTTCCTTCGGCCAGCGGAGCCAGTACCGCGGGAATATCGCGCGGATCGTATTCCAGATCGGCATCCTGGACGACAACGAACTCGCCCGTTGCGGCGGCAAAACCTGTTCGCAAGGCAGCCCCCTTCCCTTCGTTGCAGTTCTTGGCGATCAGACGAACCCCGGGGATTCCTTCCAGACGTTGCAGCATCTCCCGTGTCCCGTCGGTACTGAAATCGTCGACGACCACGATTTCCTTTTCAAACGGCAGGGCAGCAATCCGGGCCAGCACCCGGCCGACAGTCTGTTTTTCGTTAAAAACCGGAATTACGACCGAAACCAGCCGTCCCCGCAAAGCAACCGCAATCGCCGCGTCGACGTTGCGATACTCTTCCCATTCGGACTGGACCAGATCGCAGAGAGAATCCAGCCGCGCGGAAATTCCGCACAATTGCTCTTCGGTCGATTGCGGGTTGTTCAGTGTCATGGTCATGATTTCATTCTACGTCAGGGAACAGGTCCGGTCGCGGAGGAAACTCCGCAACGGAGTGAATTTGTTTCGCCCTGGCAACCCGCTGCAGACCCGCCTGGCCCGGCCCGTTCGTTCGGCTCCCCGCAGAGACCACCGGAAAGGCCGGCCAGGGCCGGTAACCCGCGACGGGCTCCACGGTTCGTGTTCGCCGGCTGACGTCCATGAACCGGTGGCTGGCCGGATCGTCAAAAATGCCCCTGCGACCCCAGACCTGGGCGATCGCGTCTTCATACAGCAGGACCCATTCGTCGCTGTGATCGGCCATCACCAGCGAACTGCGTTCGTTGTACCGCCGGTTCAGGACCAGCTCGGGGCTGCCCAGCCGCAACACCCGCGCCGGATCGCAGGGCGGTGACTTGGCGCTGCGATGCCGCACAATCCCTTCGCCCTCACCAAACAGAAAATCAAAATGCGTATCGATGATCTCCTGCGGATAACAGGTTCGAAACCGTCCATCAAACCCGACCGTACTGATCGGACCCGTGCCCGAATCGCGACTGCACATGGCCCCGATAAAATACTGGGCCCAGTCAAAAGTCACGACCGTGCGGCCGTGCAGGTTGTTGTCGGCCATGAACTGAAGCGCATCGACGGGATATCTGGACCGATCCACACGGATTTCTGTCATTCGTGGAATCAGGCTGACTATCAAACCACCCACCGCTGCCGCAGCAACCGCGAACTGCCAGACCGGCGGTCGCGCGGGTGCCGCAGGGGTTCCCGGCGATCCATCAGCCGAAGGGCGAAACCGCGCCAGTGCCGATTCGAGGTGGGGTCCGGTCCAGAATCCGCAGAGGATCGCAAAGAACTGGATATGCCGGAAATGGGACAGCGACTGCCACACAATCAGCATCCAGATCACCAGTTGCGTAAAGTCCTTGGCACGCCGGCTGAACGCCAGCGAAAAAACGACAAAACCGAGCAGTATCCAGAATTTCAGACCCGTCACCGACAACAGTTCCGAGGAGCTCCAGTCCGCAATCTCCGGACGCGGTTGTCCCACCGACCAGACCATCCATTGCAGCAGCTCGACCGAATAGGGATTGACCAGCGTGGCCGCCGCAGCAGCCATCGTCATCAGACCCATGCGGCGCAACAGCCCCCATCCCTGGCCGCGCCGGACCACCATCGCCTCGACTGTCCGCAGCCCGAGGTACGCCACCAGAATCAGCAGGCCAGCCAGAAAACCACCATGGCTGTTCGTCCAGACACAGAGGATCAGCGGCACCAGCCACAGCAACCTGCCGCGGTGACTCCGATAACCGACATCGTGTTCCTCCGTCAGGTGATTCTCGTCCGCGCCCAGCCAGCGGCGCAACCCGCGGGGCGCCGGCATGTGCCACCGTTCGCGCCATCCGGAAAAACTCCACTGCAGCACCAGCATCAATACCGTGAAGCCAACGATCGTTGCCACCTGCGGCCGGTAGCTGAAATGAAAACCCAGATTCCACGCCACCAGCAGGGTCACGATACTGCTGACCAGAACACTCTGCCCCGAACGCAGGTTGAATCCCAGCAGACAGAGAATCACCGCAAGGGCCAGCAGCGCCCGCAGCGCGATCAATCCGCCAACGCCGCAACTGTCGACCGCGATCGCCATGGCCAGCTCGGCCAGGTTCTCGTGGTTGATCCAGCGGTACCCCTCGGCCGTGAACGAGTACGTGTTGGTCGTCGCCAGTTGCCCGTCGTGAATCCAGTCGCGACCGTACTGCACATGACCCCACAGGTCGGGGTCGGCGATGCTGGGGGACATCACCAGCAGGCTGCCCAGCACCACAGCCAACAGCAGCATTCGTTCAAGCAGTTTTTCGTTCATGGAAAAAGGACGGGGCGCAGACATGGAACTGTCGGGCAAACCTAGCTTGAAAATCGGAATTCGCAGGCAGCAGACTTGCCGCCACAGAAAAAAAACGCGAATGCCCC
>JBGSVU010000399.1:0-2162 GCA_041752775.1 Pirellulaceae bacterium
CGCTGAGGATCAGTGCCCCAAGGCACGCGCCCAACAGCAACAGAAATACCAGGCGGCGATGGTGCCACATTCCGGAACCACCAAAAACCAGCAACAGCACGGCCATCGCGCTGAACTGCCCCAGTGTATTGGGATGAGCCAGTCCGCCCATCCGCTCATAAAATTCACCCCCCGCTATCGCTTCCCGAAAAACGCCGATTTCCGGAATTCCCAGATACAGCACCCACGATCCCGCCACAAAAGCCAGCATCGAACAGGTCAGAATCCGCGCGACCGCCATCGCTCCCAGTTCCAGCATCAATCCGGCGACAGCGACCACCAGCACACAGGCCGACCCGCTGGAAACCAGGGAATACGTCGGGCTGAGCGACGTAAAACTGGCAGAGAAATACAACAGGCACATCGCCGAAAAAACCAGCATCGGACCCGTTGTCAGAACCTGCCACAGAGCCGGGTCCACCAGCAGTCGCCACAGTCCATAACATCCTGTCATCGCCACTATGGCCAGTTTCACCATGACCTGCAGGTCCAGCCCGATTTTCTCGGGATCACTTTCCTGGGTAACGTTGACCTGATTCAGTGCCGCCGCCAGGAAGACCGCCGCGCATCCAGCCAACTGCAGCAACTCCCGGTCGGCCCATCCGGTGCTGACTCCAGTCCGCTGGGCCCGGTCGATGTTCGGCAATGTCGCGGGGTAAATCATGAAGCGAAAAAAAAACGGAATTTCCCAGTTGAAAAAACACTCGCTCAGCCTGGCCGGATTGCGCTCAGTGATTGCCACGCTGCAATATGGCCATCCGGACTGTGTGGGCGATCAGTCTCAAATCGAACCAGAAACTGCGCCGCCGAATGTACTCCAGATCCAGACGCATCCAGCTGTCAAAACTCATTTCCCGGTTTGCGCTGACCTGCCACAAACAGGTCAGTCCGGGCAAGACGCTCAACCGGTTGCGATGCCACAGACGGCTGGCCCGGGATTCATGGACCGGCAACGGGCGCGGACCCACGATCGACATGTCACCACGCAGAATGTTCAGCAGCTGGGGCAACTCATCGACGCAACTTTTTCGCAACAGTTTGCCGACACGGGTCACGCGCGGGTCGTCGCTGACCTTGAATGCCGGTCCGTCCTGCTCGTTTCGGTCCAGCAGTGAATCGCGCAACGCTTCGGCGCCCTCCTGCATGGTGCGGAACTTGAACATGCTGAATTCGCGGCCATTCTTCCCTTCGCGTTTCTGCCGGAAGAACACCGGCCCTTTCGAATCCAGCCGGATCGCCAACGCCGCGAGGGCGAAAACGGGTGACAAAAGTAACAGACCCGCGCTGGCTCCCGCCACATCCAAGCTGCGCTTCCACCACGGTGTTCCGAGATTCAACAGTGGCGCGGCATCCATCTGGCGCAGCCCACTCACCTGGCGCAGCCCACTCATCTGACGCACTGGGGCGCTGGGGGCGACGGATTCTGGCGAGCCGGGCAACGCATGGGACAGATCGTGCATTTCCCGACGACCCATCGTCTGTTCTGCAGGTCGATCAAGCAGTGCCACGCCCGACGGCCTGGGCTCCTGTTGCAGTACAGCCGAAACCGCCTGTGGCCGGGAGTCAAGGCCGTCGGAATTTTCCCCGGATTTCCCGGTTGAACCGAATTCACCGCCATCAAAATCCCGGGGTTTGTCAAAAATGTCGTGCCCGCCGTCAACCCGCTGTCTCAGTTTCTGGTCCGCTCCCTTCCAGTCCGCGCTCAGGGAGGCAACCGGATCGTCGCAGGGATAAGTGTAAACATCGACGTCGACAGTCAGCGTCAACTCGTCGGCCAGTTCCGGAATCCGCATCGCCACGATTTCGGCACCCGTTCGACCAGTTTGCGGCAACAGGGCAGCGATTGTGCACCCGTCCAGACCGATTTCATCGAAAATTCTCAACTCCTGTCGCAGCTGAATCGCCAAAGCGCGAATCGCATCCACCGACTTCTGCGGAGCACAGCCAATGCGCAACAGGGAGAATTCGGCCACATCAGGACGACGGCTGCAGCGCGCCTGTTCTTTCAGTAACAACTCGTTGAATCGCGCCGTGCCCAACAGACCTTCGGCACCACTGGCTGCGTGAGATTTGCCCGGCCGAAAAAGACCCTGCAGACGGCGCAGAATACTGTCCGTTTTTCT
>JBGSVU010000400.1:0-4458 GCA_041752775.1 Pirellulaceae bacterium
AGATGTTTGCGTCGGCGCTGGCTGTGATGTTGCGCAGCCAGGGCATACCGGCGCGGCTGGTGACCGGATATTACGCCGGAACGTGGGTTCCAACCCTGCAGGGCTACCAGGTAACGGGTGGTCACGCACACGCCTGGGTGGAAGCTTATATTGCGCCGGAATACTGCACGCGGAAAATGATTGCCGAAGGGAGTGCTTCGGCCGGTGGAGCCTGGTTGCGACTGGATCCCACGCCGCCGTCGGCTCTTCGCGACCAGTTTGCCAACAGCAGTGACGCCATCAGCATGGCACGCAACCTTTGGCAGGACTATGTCATGCGAATGGAGGCGACCAAACAGATGTCGTGGGGCGAACGGGCTTCTTCGGTCGTTTCCGGAATGCTGGATTTATCCAGTTGGTCGGCAGCGATGGGAGCTGTTTTCAGTTCTGTCAAGGCGCGGCCGGCCCTGTTCGCATCAACCGCCGGCCCCGGTTTTCTGCTGTTGGTCATTGCATTTTCGATTTATTGGTATCGCCGCCTGGCGCCTGAATCCAGAAAGGCATCCGGCAGGCAGCGAAAGACGTCCCGCATTCGTCGGATGATCGGCAACACCATCGGTGCCATCGCACCGGGGCTGGGGCAGTGGATCAGCGGGCAGGGGGTGGACCACGTCTGGTTCTACGATCGCATGTCGGATTTGCTGGAACGGCATGGTTTGCGCCGCGAACCATCCCAGACTTACCGTGAATTCGCCGCCACAGCCGCTGTTCATTTTCGGCCCTGGCCATCCCGGGCACGGATCGCCCAGTCGATCGAGGAACTGGTTAACCGTTTTCAGGATGTTCGTTTCGGCGCCCGTCAACTGGCGGAAAACGAACGCAGCCAGCTGGAACTTCGACTGAAAGAACTGGGGCAAATGCTCAGGGACAAACCCGTACAGGAGTCACCCTCCCACCACGGGGGCAATCCGGAATCGTGATCCGGAACGCTGCCCCCGTTGCTGAGAATTCGTGATCCCGCCCACGGTTGTTGCTGCACAGACACCAGTTGCACAGACACCAGCTGCACAGGTTGGGGGGCCTGGCTATCCCTGGCGATTTCCCCGCCCACTGCGGTTCGGACCGCTGCGGTTTGGGCCGCCGCGGTTCGGTCCCCCACGACTTTGTCCGCCGCGGTTTTGTCCACCGCGATTCGGTCCGTTTCGGCCCCGGCCGCCCGAATCGGAATTGTGTGCGGCGATATTCCGCGAGATCATGCCTTCGATGGCTTCGGCCCATGTGGTTACGACCTTGCGTGACTTGTCGTCGCGATTTCTGCCGCGGGCAGAATTGTCAGCGTCAGAATCGATATCGTCATCGTCGTCTTCGTCAGCGAAATTGTCGCGACCAGAGCGCCCACGGGCCGTAGGCCGTGCCGCTTCTTCGGTTGGCGATTCTTCACCACCAACGACTTCACCTTCAGCGGTTCTGGAACGACCGCGTCCACCCCGACGACGGCGTTTTCGTTTGGGCAATTCGCCCTCGCCGGGAGCCCCATCACTGGACAATTTTCGGGGAACAGATTCGGCAACCGGACCTTCGAACTCGCCAGAGTCCAGTGGATCGACCGGATCGCTATCGACCTCCAGATCACGCAATCTCCGGGATCCGGAAGGATCGTGAATTTCTGCCGGGTCGTGCGGCGACCGGCTGGCCGATTCCGGCCGGGCAGGTCGTGCTCCCCGCTCCGTAGTTCGTCTGGAATTCCGGCCTCGATCCCCTTCTGCGGGGCGTCCGGAACCGCGACGTGGTTCTCTCGCTGCCTCTCCCGATTTTACCGATTCCCGATCGCGTTCCGGCCTGTCCGTCGTTTTGGGGGCACTGCGAGATTCATTGCGCGATTCACCGCGAGATTCTTTGTTGACAGTTCCCGATTCGGCCGGCGATGCTTCTCCGTCGCGTGGCCTTCCACTGCTCCGTCTTCCGCGATGTCGCGGTTTGCGTCCTGATGCGGTTTCGCTCGCGGCGCCCCGGGAAGCACCCGACTCACGAGCTGGTTCATCACCGGGAAAGTCGTCGCGGTCAACAGCCCCCTGGCTGAGCGTTACCCGGCCCTCGGGATCGAGTTCTTCGATTTCGAATTCAACGAAATCCGCATCTTCACCGTGGGGCCCCGTATCATCGCCTGGATGAAAACGGGAATCGTCCATCGGCTCACCATCGGCCGGTTCCGAATCGAATCCGACATCCTCGTCGGCCTGGTATTCGGGTTCCGCAGCGTCCATGGAATGTTCGCGGACGGCATCCGGCTGGTTTGCAGCCAATGAATCCCTATCGCGGTCTGTCGCCCTGTCGGAAGCTGACGGCGTTTCGGGATCGTCTGCAGTTTCGTCTTCGTCGATTTGCTTGCCGGGCCGGCCACCGATTCCCAGCATTCCGGCCAGTCTGGACCAGTGGCTGCGAGCGGGAGCCTTTGATTCGGGTTTCGATTCCGGTTTCGAATCAGCTTTCGTTACGGACTGTCCGGCTGCAGAGGGAGCGGGACGGGAACGGTGGGACGGTTCTTTTTCCTGTGCTTTTGCTTCGGGTTTTCGAGAGTTGTCGCGGTCGGGGCGGCGCGATGCAGGCGACACGGATTCCCTGGGCGGATTCTCTTCTACCATTCGCACGCCGACAGACGGCGAAGATTCAGGTTCGGCCGATTTTCCCGAAGGGACATCATCGTCTTCGTCGTCATCGATCGGCTCAAGTTCCCTGGATTGAGACTGGCCAAACAGATTCAACAGGGGATCCGGGCTGGAACCTGTTTTTTTGGGTTGAAAATCAGGCCATTCGTCATCATTCGGGTCAAAACTCATGAGACCAGTCACTTTTTTGTAATGAGTCCTGGCCAGACCAGGGAATTGCTCGCTCGCGTGGATTCATCAGGCACCAATCGCAAGGACTTTGCCAGTTACTATTGTAACGCCCCGGCTTGCCGCGGCAAATAGCCAGTTCCTTTGGTGGATTCTGCGGGAAACGCGAAATTACGCCACATGCAGCTGGGGTCGCGGCGCAAGCACCCTGGCTCGTGCAGTGTGCAGTTTTCCCGGGATACTGCGGGGCTGCATTCCGTTGATCGATATTTCACGACTGGCCCAGCGATCGGCCAACAGATGCAAATCATCCATCAGGTTCTGAATCGAATGCAGAACACCCGTCAGACTTTCCCGCGCCAGTCCGGTGGGAATCTTGACAGGGCTGCTGATGATCATGCGGACTCGCGCCATTGGCAGTGGGATCGCAAAACGGTCCCAGGTCCCCAGTCGTTTGGCCCGGTCAATTCCCACGGCAACACAGTAAATCGGCAGTTCCAGCCGTGATGCCAGCCAGACGGGTCCCATCGCCAGTTTGCGGCGCGGTCCCCGCGGACCGTCCGGCGTCATTCCGAGTGCGCCCCGGTCCGCCGCCGCTTTCAATTCCCGGATCGCCCGGGCGCCTCCGCGCGAAGAACTGCCCCGCACCAGTCCATAACCCATTGCATCAGCCATATGCCCCAGCCATTCGGCATCCCGATGTTGTCCCACCAGCAGGGTCATGGGTACGCGTTGCCACTGCATCAACAGGGCGGCTATATATTCGTGCCAGAAGATATAAACCCCCGGTACCGGGTGGCGTTGCCGGTCAAACCCGTCTTCATCGGGGCAGTTGGCATACCGGCAATCCACCAGTTTTCCTGCCAGCGGCAACGCCATCGACATGGACAGACCGAGGGTGTATTTGAAATCAAAAATCGGCATGCTGGCTAACAGTAAATCCGCGGTTAAATCTGGAGAAACCGGTTTTTCCCTTCGCGGATACATTACCTTCACCCCGCCCAGGGTGGAAACCCCAAGTTTCCCGCCTGAATAATTCACCCAGTCCGGAAAAGTCCCGACGCCCCTGGTGACACAGACCGCGTTTCAAAAATTCGCCAGGCTGCTAACGGGAATTCAGAGGTTCTGTTGCAACCTGCCCACGGCCGGATTTCGGGGAATCAGCCGTAACTCCGGGCTAAACGCCTGGATCGAAGCCCATTTTTTCGGGTGCCTTCGTCCCCCTGGCCAGCGGAACTGCCCACTCACTGATGGGCAGCTGGCACTCGGACCGGGGGGACGTGAAAGGTTTGGCGGCTGATTTCGTAGTATCCTTTGGAGAGAGGAAAACCGTGAAATCAACACCCCAGACCCGATACAGCCTGATCGCGAAATTGCGGGATTCGCAGGATGCGGCCGCGTGGAGTGAGTTTGCAGGAATCTACCAGCCGCTGATCTTCCGGATGGTGACGGCGCGCGGCCTGCAACACGCCGATGCCATTGACGTGACGCAAGAGGTCCTGACACGCGTCGCGGCAGCGGTCGCACAGTTCGATCCGGCCCACGAAAGTGTGACTTTTCGCGGATGGCTTTACCGGATTACTCGCAATCTGACGGTCGATTTTCTGCGTCGCCGGTCCCGTGACCGAATGCGGACGGGGGAATC
>JBGSVU010000401.1:0-3362 GCA_041752775.1 Pirellulaceae bacterium
CCGGAGGCGAGCGTTCAGCGGGATTCTTCACACTGGTCAGCAGCGCGATTCGCAACGATCTGGATGTCTGGCGTTACGTGAAGGACGTCCTTGAGCAGTTGCTTTCGGGCAGCACCGATTACGCTGCTTTGCTCCCCTGGAACTGGGGGGTCCGCCCATCCCGAATCGATCCGCCAGTACCGGATCGAAGAGCGCACCGACCGCGCCGAAAGAAAATCGCAAAAACGCGCCACCCGCAGAAACCCACCCGATCGCCAATAATCAAAATGGTCCCGGTGGGCGCCTACGAATCAACCGCAATTTCCCGCTATTTCAAGATGACAAACCGGAATTGCGATCTGAAACGACAAGGAAATTTTCGCTGTGTAGTTAAAGCCCTTCGAATTCTTCGAGAACCTTACGGAGTTCGTCTACGCCGATCGGTTTAGTGAGATGCTGATTGAAACCCGCCACATGCGCGAGTTGGCGATCGACTTCTTGTCCGTAGCCGGTGACAGCGACCAGAAAAGTGAGCGCCAGATCCGGGTCGAGGCGAATCTCCCGGGCCACGGTATAGCCATCAATATCCGGCAGGCCGATGTCACAAAAAACGACTTCAGGGCGAAATTCTTTGACAGCGACCAACGCAGAATTTCCGTTCTGCGCCTCGGCTACAACGTCCTGTCCCAATGATTTCAACAGCCGCTTCATCGGCAACCGCAACGCACGCTGGTCATCGACGATCACAATTCGATGTAGTTTCAGAGGCCGTGTTCCCTGTTTTTTTTCGGTCCCCGCAGGGGACGTCTGATCGGGACTCAGAGTGAGCGTTACCGTAAACCTCGAACCGTGTCCCAAACCCTCGCTTGCCACGGAGATAGTGCCGCCGTGCATTTCCACCAGATTCTTGCTGAGTGCCATGCCGAGGCCCAAACCACCACGGCTGCGCGCCATGCTGCTATCGGCCTGGTGAAATGGTTCAAACATCGTCGCGACCGTCGATGGCTCCATGCCGATACCTGTGTCGCGCACGGAGATCGTCACCGTGTCATTTTCCGTCTCGACTGCAACATGGATGGACCCGCCTTCATCAGTAAACTTGGTGGCGTTGTTCAACAGATTCTTGATAACCTGTGAAATCCGCGTCGGGTCGACTTGGATCCACACCGGGTTATCCGGCAATTCACTGGTCATCGACATACATTTTTTCTCGATATGGTGCTGGTGGTCGCCGAAAATCGTGGCAACCAGTTCAATCAGATCCACCCGTTCGCGGCGGAGGCGGATTTTGCCAGCTGAAATCCGCGACATATCCAGCAGATCATCGACCAGCCGGTTCATCAGCGTCGATTGGCGGCTGATTAGACCGTACAACTCGTTCGCCTCCGCATCATGAGGGCTGACCTGCAAAGCCTGAAGACCGCTGACAATCCCCGACAACGGATTGCGCAGCTCATGGCCCAGCATCGCCAGAAAGTTGTCCTTGTTCCGGCTGCTTTCCAGGAGCGCCTGTTCGGTCAACTTGCGTTGAGTGGTGTCGGCGATCGTACCATCGAAACTTGTCAACACCCTCTGTGAACCCTCGTCACGGAAGTTGGCCCGACCTTTGGCCGAGACCCAGCGGATATTGCCGTCTGGATGAACCACGCGGTAATCTTCGGCAAAAGGTTGCGGGTTGCCGGGATTGATTGCCGCGGCCACCGCGTCCTGTATTCGTTTTCGATCATCGGGATAAATGATGTCAAACGCCTTTTCATAACTGAGATCTTCGCAGTTTACTCCGAAGATCGCGCGAAACTGCCGGTCGGAAACGAGTGATTTCGCCTTCGGATCGACGTGCCACGAACCGAGTTCACCCGCATCGAGTGCCCGTTGCCGCTGTTCCCGGATCGTCTCAAGTAAAGACTCCGCCCGTTTTCGCTCTGCGATTCCACGCAAACTGCACTGGATCACCTGGTGGCCGTTTTCCTGGTAAAGATTGCCGCTAAACTCCACCTCGCATTTTTCTCCTCCGGCGGTTTGCAACGAAAGGTCTTCGTGACGAATGAAACCCGTCTGCCACAATTCGCTAAACGCCTGCTGGCTGGCCGGTTCGTCCTTCCAAAGTCCAATCTCCCACAGTTCCTTGCCAATCAACTGTTTACGCGAATAGCCCAATAACTCTTCCATGTAGGGGTTGGCGTCGAGGATTCTTCTTGTGTCGGGGTCAAGGATTAGAATGCCGTCACGGGCGGACTCGAACAGCCGCCGATAGCGGCGTTCGGACACCAGGATTTCAAGTTCCGCAGCCCGCCGGTCGGTAACATCCTCCATTGCCAGCAAGATCAAGTCGGTTTGGTCCGTTTCCTGCAACAACCGGCGAGCATTGAGCAGCATCACCCGACGACCAATTTTGGGAAAATCGAACTCGACTTCGTAGTCGTTAAAAATGTTCCGCTCCAGAAGCACCTCATTTAGCAGCTTCCGCAGCGCCGGATGATCCAACTGGCCATTTGCCAGTTCGTAGAGGAAGTGATTTTCGGTTTCCCTGGACGTGACCTGAAACGTCCGGTAAAACGCCTGATTTGCCGATCTGATCCTCAGATCGATCGTCAGGATCATCAATGGCTCGCGGATTGTCTGGACGATCGCATCAGTGTAATTACTGGCCGCTTTCAATTGCAACTGAGCGGTTTTCACGGCGTTGATATCCAGCAGCACCAAAACCGCACCTTCGATTCTATTGTCCGTCGTCCGATAGGGGTGCAGCAGAAGCTTATACCAATGTCCACTTCGGTCACGAATTTCATGTTCGGTGATTTGAACCGTCGCGATAACTTCCTCCAGCATTGACTGAATATCGGAAATGTCAATTCCGAGGTTCAGATCGCCGATCGGGCGGCCCACATCCGCCGGAACCAGTTTGAGAACTTTTTCAGCCCGCGGTGTAAATCGGCGAATGCACAGATCGCTTCCCAGCATGACGACGGGCACCCCAGCACTGTTCAGGAGATTTGTCAGGTCGTTGCCAATCAGCGTCAATTCCTGATTTCGCGTTTGCAATTGATCGTTGACAGTTGTCAGCTCCTCGTTGATCGACTGCAGTTCCTCCTTGGCCGTCTCCAGCTCTTCGTTCGTGCTTTGCAGTTCTTCATTGGAGGACAGAATCTCTTCGCTTGCCGACTTCAACTCCAGGTTGGCGGAGTCATGTTGTTCATTGGCAAATTGCTGCTGTTCGCGGGTCGCTTCCAGTTCCCGGCGCAACTGGGTCACCTCGCGCCGGAGGCCTTCAATTACTGTGTCATGATCGACCGGTATTCGAGCCCCACCAGTGGTAGACATTGCGGATACCAGGCGGGAGATCCACGATCCGGTGCGATTCGTTTGACCGGTCCTGCGATCGG
>JBGSVU010000402.1:0-3466 GCA_041752775.1 Pirellulaceae bacterium
CAACCCGGCGAATCCGTCGCCGCGGACTATCGCACGGTGGGACTGTCGCTGCGTGGCCATCCGGTTGGCCTGCATCGCGGGCGGCTGAATGCGTTGCGGGTCCTGGCAGCGGAAGAACTTGCCCGTCGCCCCGACGGCCGCCAGGTTCGCGTGGCGGGGCTGGTGATCATGCGTCAGCGGCCATCGACGGCCAAAGGCATCACGTTTGTCACGCTGGAAGACGAAACGGGCGTCGCCAATCTGGTCGTCAAGCCCCACATTTGGGAGCGCTACCGGCAGATTTGCCGTTTATCAACCGCCTGGCTGGCGCATGGAAAGCTGGAGAACCGCAGCGGCGTGATCCACGTCGTCGTCAACCGCATCGACGATTTGTCGGAACAGATCTCCGGCTCGGAATCAGTCAAGTCCAGGGATTTTCGATGATTTCACCGGCCCCATGTTGTCCGGCGAGGCCGCCTGGGCGCCGGCAGAGGATGGGCCGTACTTGATGCGGACTGCCGACGACAACTCTGCTCCGGTTGTCACGAGGAACAGGCTGTCATAGTCGTCGTGGCCGACCGGAAAGGGATCGACTCCTGCCAGTTTTCCGGCAATCACTCCAGCCGTATTGGAATGCCCCACAATCAACACGACGCGGCCCGCATTCTCCTGCCGGACCTGTTCCAGCCACTCGTCCGACGGCCTCTCATAAAGCTGAATCTCCTGCCCCAGCAAATCGGCCAGCGGCCGCGCAGTCTCCTTTGTGCGAACAAAATCGGTCGAGTAAATCGCCGAGACATTCAGGACAGAGCCCAGTTGCCGGAGCACTTCGGCCCGCGAATGGCCCGCTGCGTTCAACAGGTCTTTCTCCCCGTCCCTTTCCGCGTGGCGGACCACCAGCCAGGTGGTCGTCGCCTCGGCCTTCACCTCAGCCGGTGGCTGCTTCGAATCCTGGTCCTGCCCAGAACAGAGGGACAGCGAACATCCCATGCCCAACCAGACGGCCAACGCGACACGGGTCCCGATCGCTCGTCTCACCTCTGAACTTCCGCCAAAAAATCTCATCCCGCTTCTCCTATGTCAATTTGCGGCGAATTCATGTTCCTGTCCTCCGCCCAGAATATCCGAGCCCCGGCGTTCCGCTGAATTCCAGGAGCCTGCCGTAATAGCGGTCAGACCGACCCCTTTTACGACTGGCTTCTTTTAAAACAGAGTCAACCCACCAGCCAACCGCTGCGAAGCCAGTATACCACCGCGAGACGAGGGGCTGCGCCCTTCCGTTAGTGGTCCGTCTAACTCCAGTTTCAGGGTGTGATGGACGTCCTCGTCCGTCGAAAACTGCGATATTCGACGGACGAGGACGTCCATCGTACAAATGAGCCACCGGGGCGACCGGTCACGGCACGCGTGCTGTGAAAATCGTCCGATCAGTCGGTCTGCTGGCCCCTCACCACACGAAAACCGAGATTACTCCACCTGGCCTGGGGGTCGTCGTTGCCGCGGGCAGAGACCTCGGCGCTGCCGCGCTGGCTGTCGACGCCACCGCCGCGATAGACTTTGCGCGATCCGAGTTCGGCCAGAGGCTGGTCGGGGCCGCGAGGATCGGTCAGCGGTTCGGCTCCGACTGCGGAGAACCAGTCATGGCACCATTCCCAGACATTGCCTTCCATTTCATGTACACCGTTGGGGTTTGGCATCAGACTGCCGCAGCGACTGGCGGCAATCTGAATTCCGGCAGAAGTGTTCACCAGCTCAATCCGCCACTCGGGATTGTCGCCATACCAGTGACTGGTCTGGCACCCGGCGCGGCTGGCGAACTCATGTTCCGCTTCGGTGGGCAACCGGTATCCATTTGCGGAAAAATCTGTTGTGACCCTCGCGGCATCCGCCAGTGCGTCCGGATCGAAACTGTAGCAGGGGCTCAAACCCTCGCGCCCGCTCAACCAGTTGCAGAACAGCATGGCATCGATCCAGGACAGCCGGTTGGCGGGATGTTCCGGCGTGGGCGAAATCGCGGGATCGGGTTTCCACTCGCGGAACTGGGCGGGTTTCAGGAAGTCAGCACATTCGGGATCGTCCAGAAACTGCTGGTAGAGACTGACCGGCGTTTCGGTTGCAGCGATCCAGAACGGCTGGCTGATGGCGACCTCGTGGGGCATATTCATGCCGCGGTTGATCCGCGGGTCCAGCACGCCCAGACGGGTTTGGCCCGACTGGATTTGCACCATGACCAGCCCGTGTGGCGTGGATTTCCAGTCCAGTCCCTCGCGAACGGGGCCGTCCGGCCCGGTTTGATTCAGCTCGATTTTCAGACGTTCCGCCGTCCAGACCGCGATGGCCCGATCCGCCGCCAGCGACCCGGTTCCGGCCAGTTCGCCCAAAAATTCTTTCAGCAGCCGCGATTCGAAACGGTGCACCGAACGGGGATCCAGTCGTCCCATTCCGGCGACCAGGCTGTATCGAATCGCTGAGTTCTTCCCGGCTCGCAGTTTTACGACCATGGACTCGATCGACGGGTGCCAGTCGCGCAGCATCATGACGATCCCGGTTCGTCCATCGGGATGACTGCGGTCGTCGCAGATGGCGGAGATGGCAGTGGAATCTCCCATGGCCCAGGCCATCAGGGCCAGTTGGGAACGGAAGCTGCCGGCAGGTGTCTGGTCAGCCATTTCCGAAACGGCCGCGGCCGACCCGCCTGATAGTTGAGGTGACGCCAGCAGCAGCTGCAACAGCTCCGGGCGAACGGCAACATCGGGCAACAGATTCAGGATTTCCGGAAGCGTGTCCACTCCGAGGTGCGAGAGTACGATCGCGGCATTCAGCCGCTGATAGACGTCCGCACCGGGATCGCCAGAGACGTGCCGGATCGTTTCTTCGGCTTTGGGGCTGAGCGTCCGGATTTTTCCGATTGCATATTTCAACATGCCATGATCGGCCAGCAGCAATTCGGATACCCGGGCTTCCGACAACTCGGACTCCATCGACTCCAGCCTGGTCTGACTGGAGCGACTGTTATTCAAAGCCAGAATGGCTCCCGCGGCCAGCGTCAGGATCAGAAGAGTCAGTGCGGAACCAAACGCCAGGCTCTGCCAGTTCCGGCGGGCAAAAACAGCCGCGCGGCGCAGCGTCGAGGCGGGACGAACCATCGTCGGCTGGCCATCGAGAAAACGCCGCAAATCTTCTGCCATCATCGCAGCCGAGGGATACCGCTCAGAGGATTCGCGCGCCATCGCACGCAAACAGATATTTTCGAGGTCGCGGGGAATCCGGTCATCCAGCCTTCTGGGCGGCACCGGCTGCCCCTGCAGAATCTGTTTGGCAACCATATGCCGGGCCCCCCGAAAAGGAACTTGCCCCGTCAGGGACTCGTACAGGGTGACGCCCATTCCGTAAACGTCCGCGGCGATTTGCGGAGCGACTTCGCCGTCCAGCCGTTCCGGACAAATGTAGGGCAGCGTGCCCGACAATCGGGATCCCGAGGTCCCCG
>JBGSVU010000403.1:0-2761 GCA_041752775.1 Pirellulaceae bacterium
ATCGGGTCGAGCCGCGAGTTCCCGACGTGCTGCCCAACTGCACGTTGGGCAATCGCACGCTGGTCCTGTCGGCACTGCTGCATTTTTTGTAGGGGCTTACGATCGGCCAGATTGTGCAGACGTTCAACTTTCACCTGCGGATGAAAGTCACGCCGGGCGGGCTGGTCCAGATGTGGCACCGTTTGAGCGCGTTGCTTTTCGGGTGGTTCCAGCAGATTCACCAGGAGAGTCTTGATTCGGCCAAACTTCACGCCGACGAAACGGGCTGGCGGGTCAGCGGCAAAACGTACTGGTTGTGGTGCTTTACCAACCCTGACAACACTTTTTATATGATCGAACGGAGTCGCGGGTCGCCGACACTGAAGAAGTTTTTCACCAAAGCGTTCGAAGGGACACTGATTACCGACTTCTGGTCGCCGTACAATGCGGTGCTGTGCGGTGACCAGCAAAAATGCTGGCCGCACCTGCTGCGCGACATGGCCGAGGTGGATGAAAAGCACCCGGAAGACAGGCAGTGGAAGGCGTTCTCGCGGCGCGTGGTTGGTGTTTATCGCGATGCGAAGAAGTTGCATGCGAAGCGCGACCAGATGGCATCTGCTGATTACGACATGGCGGTGGCGCGGCTGGAAGGCCGGTTGGCAACCGTCGGGAGCGAGTCATGGGATCATGCCGATGCCAGTCGCCTGGCCAAACGCATGAACAAGTACGGCAACCAGATGCTGACTTTTTTGTGGTACAAGGACGTTCCGTCGGACAACAATGCTGGCGAGCGGGCGATCCGTCCCGCAGTCATGATTCGCAAGAACAGCTATTGCAATCACAGTGACCGGGGCTCATTCATACAGTCGGTCTTAATGTCGATCTTCCGCACGCTGCACCAACGCAACCTGCAATCGCTGGACACCATCCTCCACGCCCTCGAAAAATACTCCCAAACGGGAGTCATCCCACCATTACCCGAAAAATCTGTTCAAAGGCCTGAATAGTTACAAATCGCCGAACAAAGCGGTGAACCGAACTCGCCGACAACGCGGTTTTTGAATAAAGTGTTTTTTGGCGGCGACTCGGTTACCGCCAGCATTATCCCAATTGAAAGATCCTGATGCCGATAGATGAAACGAAAATATCACAGCTGACCCAGAAGGAACGATCTGCCATGGGGATCCGTCCGGCCATTGTCCCAATTGCGGCGTATACGGGGTCAGCAATCAACAACGCGGACACAATCGTCACTACGCTGGCACCGTGGGTTTACCTCGGCACAATCGTGGTTCTACTTGGCATAACACAAATAATTCAAAGGCGCAAAGGAAGAGCTTGGGACTGGCCAATTGCTGTGGTTGTTGGATTTGTAATCGCCATCATGGCCTGGCTTGTCGCGATTGGCCTTGTCAGCGTCTTTGCCCCAAACCAAGTGGTTCCAGCATGACTCCCTCGGATCGTGGGAACCTCCCCAGGAATTTGACATCGCGTAGTGAGCGGTAAGTTCTGTGTAGAGTTGACGCTGGACCGAACGGATCCGATTCTTGTGGAGGCGGGAGGCGGGAGGCGTGGCGGATTGTTTGGCGGCGCGCCGACGGGGTGTTTCAACCACGAAGGACACGAAGAGCACGTAGATGTAATTTGACTGGGTTGCAAATCGCGTTGTCGGCGGTGCGGTCCAAATCCACTGGCGGGTGACAAATCTGAAAGACTGAGTCAATCATTTTGGGAACTGAAACCTTCGTGGTTCTGGTGTCCTTCGTGGTTCTGGTGTCCTTCGTGGTCAGATGGCTGTCTGTTTTTTCCTTGTCGGTCGCGGAATTCGCAACAGGCGTGTCAATCGCCCGCCGAACCGGCCCTTTACACCGGTAGGTGCTTTCGTCTGCTGCTTTTTTAATCGGAGTGGTCGTTTGGTATACTGATCTCCCCGGAGATTCCCAGTCTCGCTCAGGGGACTTTCATCCAGTAAACTCATGCCCATGACGGGCGTACACTGGCGTTGGACGCGAAGCCGCCGGTCGGGCCGGTTTTGAAATCTATGCATCACGCGCCGACCCGCTGATTCGCACCACTTGTTGATCAAAATGCAAAAAGCAGAGCTTTGCAGAATTTCGGACGTTCTGGGCAAGATGTCATTCCGCAATGGACTCGGTTACGCCCTGTTTTTTTTACTGGTAATGCTCCCAACTGCTGATGCATGGCAATCGGGAACTGAGACGGAGCGATTTTCCAGTCGGGAAAGCAGTCGTTCCCGTTACCCGAGCAGAAATTTGCCTGTGTTGCCCGATGGACGTCCAAGCGTACGGGAGCAAATGAACCGTAACTGGTGGCCTGATACATCACGAGTAAAGTGGGTATTTGGCAAGACAATGCTTGCGATGATTGGGGCTACGGCCTCGCTATTGATTCTGATGCCGTTTCGGGGTTGCAAACGATACGCGTTACTGTTGGGTCCTCCGACGGGCCTGTTCGCGGTAACAGCGGTGGGGTTTTGGTTGGCAGGCCGACAGGAGATTTACCGTTTCGAACCGGTAGTTGTTGCGGTAATTGCAGCTCTCCCAACTGCCGCGATTTGGTTTTTGTGCTGTAAATGGTCGTACGAAAGCCGCTACCGCACGGACCAAATCATTGAAGCAGAGGTTGTTCATGAGCACCGAGTCAGTTAAGGGCGCCTTTTGAGGGCACCCTCCCCATACCACCGGACATGCGGGGCCGCATCCGGCGGTCGGGCAAAGGCGGGCAAGCGAGGCCAAGAGAGTCTTCGGACTGAGTGGCCCCT
>JBGSVU010000404.1:0-4926 GCA_041752775.1 Pirellulaceae bacterium
CGCGCCGTCGCTGTTCCTGGTCCAGAATGGACTGGCACAGCTCGATACACTCGCCACAGATGTAGCAGTCCCCTGGTCCTTCGACCAGCGGACCTACCTCGCGGTAGCTTTTGCGACAGAAAGAACAATGCGCGTTTTTACGGGTAGAACTGCCCGTACGGCGGCTTCCGCCAGAATCATTGCCTGAAGGCATTTACGAACTCCTGAAGTTTCAAGACCAACCGATGTAACTCATCCCAGTTGAGGCCCGAAACCGGAACTCATTCCGCAAGGCGAAAATCATTCCGGTGAAACTTCCCTGTCCGCACCTTCGAGCAAACGTTGTTATCTGCTATCACCACAGCAAACCTGAGCCACGATTTGTTCGCGGCTAAAATTCGTTGCAGCCCCATTCTTTGTCTTAGAGTGGTCGTCCGTCAAATCCGTTCGCGATTACCACTTTCGTCGACGGGATTTTCCGGTCCCGCCGACCTGTTTTCCGCATCGGGCGTGTTCTCCGCCGGATCGCCTCCGAGCGTATCCTCACCGGCATCCGATGCCGTCTGTTCCGATGTCGTCTGTTCCGTCGTTGTTTCTCCGGCCGTTGAGTCGCCCGCCTCGCGGGCAAGCGTTTCTTTGGCCAGCGCTTTTCGCAAACGCTGGAATTCCGTTTCTTCCAGCAAGCCCTGTTCCCGCAGTTCGGAAAATGATCCGAGGTACGCGTCCGGACCAGCCGGTTCGTCAAAAATCATGCTGCGAATCCTGCTGATCACATACCACGCCACCGCCAGCGCCATCAGCAGCACCGTGATGCACACGACCCAGCCCTCCAGTGACATCGGCGGCGGCTTGGGGGGCTTTTGTATCGTTTGTGCCAGCAGTACCGGAAGCATGAATATCGACGCATTCGAAACGATTCAGACAACTTGTTCGGTCCACAGCCATCGATGATCGCTGCGGGAAGACTGTCTGAAGTATAGGCAAAATCGTCCTTCCCATTCAGTTCAATTTCCCGACGACGTGCAAAATCAGCCCTGAACCCGTCCGGAAGTCCGCGGTTTTCGCCGCCCTTCCGACCCGAATGGATGTCCATCGGCTTCTTTTGCGGGTTGGCGAGCAGTTTTCTGCCCGGCTTTCACGTCCCACACCGCTGGCGGGACACTGTTACGCACGCTACCGGTCCGGGGTTCATCCGCCCGGGAATTTACTGCCAGGAGTCCATTAAACGGCGGGAAAACCTGTTGCCAGCCCTTGATGCCAGCCAGCGTTTCCGCACCAGTCACTGACGTCGCCTGACCGCAACAAACCCTGCAACCGCCTTTCTCCCTGCAACCGCCTTTGCCCGCCAGCGGTTACCGCCAATGCACGACGGGAACCGAAAAAAGAAATTGGACGGGTGCGCGCCCGCACGCGGCGCGAATCGACTGCCCGTGTCCTTTGGTCCCAGAGTTTTCTGCCAGAAAAAAAACGGTTTGCCATGTACAACCATCAGCGCCAGGCCGCTTCAGGCGTCCTTGCGATGTTCACGCTGCTGTTGCTGACCAGTGACTGTCTGCTGCCAGGCCAGTTGCCCGCCCAGCAATTCAGCCGGTCGCGGCGGGTCGCAGAGCCCGTACCGCAACCGCGTGATGCGCGTCCACAAGACGGTCGCCTGGCCTCACGCCAGGATCCGCGCGGCGGTTTGCGAACACTTCAACAGCGCGACAATCCCCAGGCCAGAAAAATTGGCACAAACCTGCGCGCCTTCGGTATTCCCTTCACCGTTGCCAATCCGGAAGACCGGTTCGTCGAAGTCCAGCTGTACTCGTCGCGCGATCTGGGCCAAAGCTGGGATTTCCATTCGCGGCAACCGCCCGCGGCGACCGAATTCCGTTTCGAGAACCACGTCGATGGCGAATACTGGTTCGCCATCCGTACGCTCTATCGCGATCGCCAGTTGCACCCCGCCGGAGCGATGCTCCCGGAACTGAAAGTCGTCGTTGATACGGTCCGGCCCGAACTCGACTTCCGCATTCAGACCGATGCGGCCGGCCGCATTGTCTGCCGCTGGACGTGTCGCGATCCCAACATCGATCCCGCTTCAACCCGGGTTGCCTTTCGCCCACTGATTTCCACCGATGATGTCCAGAACCAGTGGTTGAGCGTTCCCTACAAACCGGTTGCCAGCGTGGTCGACGGAACTTTTTCCGACCAGTACGCATGGTGGCCGGAACCGCGCAGCCGCGAAGTCCTGGTGCAGTTGGCGATCCGTGACATCGCCGGCAACGAAGCGATTGAAGAGCGCCAAATCGTACTGCCCCCTGTTTCCACCGCGCCCGGCCAGATGGCACTGGCGACGCCCGGCACCACTCCGCCAGCCAACATCGATTTTGCCGGCATCGGAAAGGGTTCCGGCAAAAGCATGTTCGAAGTCAGTTCGACCACGCACAGCCCCGGTCCCGAAAACGAATATCAGAGCGACAAAACTCCTCTCGATGAAAACGCCAGTCCGCCGGCATCCGGTCCGCAACCGCTGCAGCCGCTGATGTACGGCATGTTGCCGGCCCCCAATGGCCCGAAGGGATTGCCCGCGCAGCCGCCCGGTTCCACCCAAGCCGATATCGCATGGTCCAGTCAAACTGTGGGGAACAGTGGGTTGCAACCCGTCGTGCAGACTGGGCGGCCAACCTATTCCGACACCCGCCCTGTCATGACCGGAAGCGATTCCGAACAAAGCGTGCGCCACTTTGCTGGCGGGCAGGAGAGCCAGCCCGGAAACAGGGAACCCTCGACCGGCCTGATACCAGCGCCGCCTGCCGACCCCATGACTGCGGCGCGAACCGCGTCCGCCATCCTGCCGAACAACGCTTCATCGGTCCCTCCATCGCCCGCGCCGGGCGGAACTGGAGGGCAAAGCGTGCTGTCATCGGAGAATGATGTGCGCTACATGAACTCGCGCCGTTTCCGGCTGGACTACAGTCTCGATTCGCTGGTGCCAAATTCAATTTCCAAAGTTGTCCTGTGGGTGACTGCGGACCGCGGCAAAACGTGGACCGCCTGGGCCGAGGATACCGACCACGAAAGTCCTTTCCCGGTGGAAATGGAAACTGCCGGGCTGTATGGATTCCGGATTGTCTTTCACACCATGGACGGCCTGGCGGGACCGGCACCACGTTCCGGTGATTCAGCGGATGTCTGGATCAAAATTGATCTGGACCACCCGGAAGCCCAATTGACTGGCGCTCCCTACGGAACTGGCCATCAGGCCGGACGTTTGCTGATTGAATGGACAGCGACGGACGAAATGTTGAGAAATCGCCCGGTCCGGCTGAGTTATTCCGTGGGGCGGAGTGGTCCCTGGACCTTGATCGAGGACGGTTTGGACAATCATGGCCAGTACGCCTGGAAGCCGGACAGCTCGGTCCCCGAGCGGGTCTTTCTGCGACTGGATGTGACGGATGCAGCAGGGAACGTTTCGACATCGGCGACGGACCAGCCTGTCGACTTGCGGGGCCTGATACCGCGAGGCAGAATTCTGGATGTGCAGCCGGTTCGTTAAAAAACCTCGGCGACCCGCCGGCAGTTCACGTTCCGGTCAAATTCAGTTGTTGCAGCAGTTCTGTGATTTGCCCGTTGCCTCAATGGAATCTCTTCAGGGGTGCGCGACCGGTGAATTGCAATCGATACTCGCCGATTTGCAGGCCAAGTGGCGTGACCGCCAGTCACCGTCCCCATAGCGCACTTCGCTGCAAGACCGCCCGCTACAGGGAGTATTGTTCAGTCAGGTGACCGCAAAAAACTGGCCCCGGGAAAATCCCCGGGGCCGTCTGAATCGTTCATACGGGAAACAACGGCCGATCAATGGGTTGGAGCACTGCCGGCGGCTGTCTCTTCGGCAGTCGCCGGTTTCCCCATGTAGAGCCATACAAAACCGGTCGACTGGCTGGTCTGGAATTCGGATCTGGAATCATACAGTTTCTGAAACTCCTGACCGGACGCCTGCATCGCAGCCGTCATGGCTTCATCCGGTTCTTTCCCCGCTTCGGTTGCGGCCTGCAACTGCTGAAAGAGCCCGGACTGTTTGGCCGACAAAGCTGCCATTTTTTCGTCAAACGCCGCCCGTTTCCTTTCAAACTCCTCTGCGCTGAGCCCCTCGGCGGGGCTGACGATCTCTGTGCAGTCTCCGACCAGCAAATCGGGCGTGCCGTCACCATTCCAGTCGGTGGCCCAGACACGGGTTGCCGGTGCCGGCTGAATTTCCCTGCCCCCCGTCATGTTCTGTTCGTGCAGGCTGGACTTCGGAATCAGAATCTGAAACGGTGTCCAGACCGGTTTTTGGCGATTACCGGAATTCACCGAAATGAAAACTCCACCGTCGCCGGAACCGCTCAACAAATCCAGGTCCCCGTCGTTGTCCCAGTCCACCAGATGTGGAGCGGCATGATACGAAGGCGATTCGACTTCCAGTTTGACAGGGGTTTCGCTGAGCGCGGGTCGAGCCTTGTCGCCTGTGTTTTCGTAATAATAAAAGCTTGACTCGAAACAGCCGACCACCAGATCGAGGTCGCCATCGCCGTCATAATCCACGGCGTGCTGTTGCGTGCAGATGATCGCCGTCTGGTTGGATTTGTCCTCATTCAGCGGTTCGTTTTGCAGCGGATTGCCGGCGCTGTTATTCAGAGATTCGGCTTCGGCAAAATCGAGCGAGCCCTTTCCGGCCAGCATCTGGATCTGTCCGCCCTCCGCCCCTTCTGTCCAGTAGCAACCCGAGAGAATGTCAAGGTGTCCGTCATTGTTCCAGTCCACAAACTGTGGAGTCGAGCTGGTGCATCACCAAACGCCAGGCACGCTGGCCCGGCCGTCCCCCGTTGTGATCCACTGGGCAGCTGCGAACCGGGGCCCGGCACCGGTTTCCGAAATGTTCCTGCAGACCTGCATGTTGCCATCGCGGAACTGGCCAACGATCAA
>JBGSVU010000405.1:0-4087 GCA_041752775.1 Pirellulaceae bacterium
CGGTATCCAGTCTTCCGAAGTCTTCGCCCACAATGCTGCAAATCACATTGCACCACCGCGCCACATCCCCAGTCGAAGCGCCAGGCAGCAACGACTCGACCCGTTTTGCCAGTTGAATGCAATTCATGTCAGGTGCTCTCCCGAAATTTCTTTGGCGACCGGATCTTTATCGGCCATCCAGATTGCCAAAATCCCGGCCGTTGGCCCAACGCGGTGCAATTGCAATGATCCGAATTGCGGCATCGCGGCAGGCAGGGAATATCCGCCAGAATCGTTGCAACTCGACCGGGTGTCGGCATCCGCCCCTTCCCGGCATTCGGTCAATTCTGCAGCACAGCTGCCCGAATCGCTCTGGCGACTTGCTGCAGTTCCGGTGGCTGAATCGTAAATGGTGGCACGGCGTAAATTACGCTTCCGATCGGCCGCAACCAGACCCCGTGCTGCAGAATCAGTGGCCGCAGCGCTTTTCGGTCAAACGGCTTCCGGGTTTCCACCGCCAGAAAACCACCCAGACAGCGGACATCGACGACCTCAGGCAATTCCCGCAGAGGCTCCAGCAACTCCCGCCCCAGCCGTTCGATTTCCGCAACCTGTTCCGCCCGGGGCTGCGTTTGAAACAGTTCCAGAGACGCATTGGCCGCCGCGCAACAAAGTGGATTCCCCATGAACGTCGGTCCGTGCATCAGGGCATGCTCCGGATCCTCGCTGTAAAACGCCTCAAAGACTTCGCTGGTCGCCATCGTCACCGCCATGGGCAGCGTTCCGCCTGTCAGCGACTTGCCGAGACAGAGAATGTCCGGAATGATCTCCGCATGCTCGCAGGCCAGCAGTTTCCCGGTTCGCCACAGACCGGTTGCAATTTCATCGGCGATCAACAGCAATCCGTTCCGTCGCGCAATTTTCGCCATTCGCCCGAGCTGTTCCGCAGAATAAAACCGCATCCCCGCCGCACCCTGGACGAGTGGTTCGACAATCAGCGCCGCACACCGCTCGCGGTGGCACCGCACAAAATTCTCAAATTCGTTCCACTCGTTTTCCGTACAGGGGATTTTTTCCGGAAACTGTTCCAGTAAGAATCCGCGAAAATGCCGGTGCATGCTGTCGTCCGGATCACAAACACTCATGGCGCCACTGGTGTCACCATGATAGGAATTTCGCAAACAGACAAAGCGGGTGCGGCCCGACTGTTTCCGGTTCAGCCAGTATTGCACTGCAACCTTCATGGCGACCTCGACCGCCACCGATCCGGAATCGCAAAAAAAAGAGTGATTCAGTCCGCCAGGCATCATCTCTGCCAGAGTCCGCGCCAAACGCACGGCCTGGGGATGAACAATCCCGCCGAGCATCACATGCGGCAACACCTCCGCCTGGCTGACTATCGCCTGGACGATGGTGGGGTGACGGTGTCCATGACAGACCGTCCACCACGACGAGATGGCATCGATCAACCGTGTCCCGTCGGCCAGGTTTATCCAGACGTCGCTGGCCGCAACCACGGACAACGGCGGGTCGGCTGTTTTCATCTGGCAATAGGGACGCCACAACCACTCCTCTGCCGCCCCCTCTGCCGCCTTGGTGCGCCCGCCCCTTCCCGGATCCATCAGTCGCGTCCTGCCACGAGGTCCCAGATCCAGAACTCCAGAAAAATCAGGGCCACGGGTACAAAGTACTGAATCGCCTGCTCGACCTGCAGCTCCGAGTTGGCCGATGAGTTCGCCACGAGGAACCCGCGCACCATCAAACCATTCACAACCAGCAACAATATGCACACGACGCCAATCCCCAGAACATACGCACACCCCAGGCTGGCGCGGTTCGGATTCCGCGGCGTACCCGTTCTGGATTTCTTTGGCAGGTTCATTCAGTTTCGCGCAAACGTTCGGAAGCGGTACCAGGAACAGTTGCTTTTGCCCAGTTGCTTTTTCTGGCCAGTTGATTTTTCTTCGACGTGTCCAGCATAATCGATCCTGAGCCGCTTCGGGACTCCCCCCGATGGCACCGCTGCGGGTGACCTGAACCGTACTTGCAACGGATGTATTCCCAGTTCCATTTACAGGCCAACATGCAAACCAGGATTTATTACGAAACTGACGTCGATCCGCAACTGATACTGGACCGCAAGGTCGCCATGATCGGGTACGGATCCCAGGGGCGGGCTCATGCGCTGAACCTGCGCGACAGCGGTGTCGATGTCCGGATTGGACAGCGACCGGGAGGTGCCGGCTGGATCGCCGCGACTGAAGACGGGTTCATGCCGCTACCTCCGGCGGACGCTGCCGCCGGTTGCGACGTGATCAACCTGATGGTACCGGACCAGATTCACGGGCAGATTTTCCAGAAAGAAATCCTCCCGGCCATGAAACAGAACGCCACCATCATGGCCTGTCACGGGTTCAGTTTTCACTACGGAATGGTCTCTGTCCCGGCCGGTTCGTTCCGGTTGCTGGTCGCTCCCAAAGGGCAGGGGCACATGGTGCGGGGCGAGTATCTGCGCGGCGGCGGAGTCCCCTGCCTGGTTGCGACGGATGAAAATGCGCCCGATGAAATTTTTCAGTTGGGGCTGTCCTACGCTCACGCAATCGGCGGATCCAAAGCCGGAATGATCCGCACCACGATCGGTGGCGAAACCGAAACCGACCTGTTCGGAGAACAGGCGGTACTGTGTGGCGGCCTGGTCGAACTGGTTCAGGCCGGTTTTGACACGCTGGTCGAAGCCGGCTACCAGCCCGAGCTGGCCTATTTCGAATGTCTGCACGAACTGAAAATCATTGCCGATCTGCTGCACACCCGGGGGATAGCCGGAATGCGCGACTCCATTTCGACAACGGCGGAGTACGGAGACCTGACGCGGGGGCCCCGCATCATCGACCAGCATGTCCGGGAGAATATGCGGACCATTCTGAAAGAAATCCGCAACGGCCAGTTTGCCCGGGAATTTCTGGCCGACGACCAGGCCGGTCAAACGGTTTCCAGGCAGGCTGCCAACGAATCGGAAAACTCACTGATCGAACGCGTCGGGAAAAAGCTGCGGGCCATGATGCCCTGGATCAAACATCCGCAATGATTTACCCGCACCGGCAAATGCCACCCGCACCGGCAAATGTTCGGCAGCGCCTATTTCCGGTTTCGCTGGGCCAACGACCCAAACGACGGAGCCTGTCCGGCCCGGCCCGACCCCTTGCCACTGCCTTTTGTTTTTTTGGTGGTTCCTCCTCCTGCCAGCCGCTTCTTTTTCTCGTTTTCCGGGATGTCATGATGGCGGGGGCGGGGGACGCCAATGACCAGGACTCCCAAAAACAGCAGGCCGGCAACCAGTGCCCAGGCCATGGCATATTCGGTCTGGCCAGTCTCCTCGGTCATCTGTGCCAAAAACAACATTCGCAACCCCTTTCTGGAAACCAGTCCACTTGCCGGAATTTCGGCGACCGGACCAGGAAAAAGTCCGCAATCACCGCATCCGTGTTCAGCTGTTATTTTCGTTGCCGGCTGCCGGTTCGGCAAGGCTCAATCGGATCGCTGCGATCAATTCCCCGCAATCTCCGTCCAGGGAGACTTCCGACTGGCTGCCATCCGCCATTTTTTTCAACTGAACCCGGCCGCTGGCGATCTCGTCGGGTCCGGCGACGATCACCAGCGGAATTTGCCGCCGGTCCGCGTACTTGAACTGCTGGCCGATTTTCCGGGCCTCTGGAAACAGTTCCACCGTCAAACCTTCCGCACGCAGGCGGGCCGCCAGGCGCAGGTAACTGCCGACCAGCCCCGGGTCAAACTGGACGACCAGGATTTGCACGGGCGGACGCTGCCGTGTGACCAGCCCCAACTCCTCAATCGCCGCGATCAACCGGTCCAGTCCCAGCGAAGCGCCGATTCCCGGCATCGGGTTTTTGGAAAACATTTGCGTCAGGTTGTCGTAGCGGCCTCCCGAACAAATGCTGCCAATGCCTGGATGATCCTTCAGAAAAGTCTCCAGAATGGTCCCGGTGTAATAGTCCAGTCCGCGGGCGATACACAAATCAATCCGGATGCGGCTGTCGGCGACTCCCGCCGCCCGGACTCCCGCGACCAGCTGGCGCAATTCGTCGGCGCC
>JBGSVU010000406.1:0-12583 GCA_041752775.1 Pirellulaceae bacterium
TCAGGATGACTTCGGCCCCCAGCGCGGCGAGCAACCGGCGGCGCTCGACCGTCATGCTCTCCGGCATACAGACTTTCAGCTGGTAGCCCCGCGCGGCGCAGACATATGCCAGCCCAATCCCGGTGTTGCCACTGCTCGGCTCGATCACCACCGACCCGGAATGGATCAAGCCGTCCCGTTCGGCCGCATCGATCATGGCGCGCGCGATCCGGTCCTTGACGCTCCAGAGCGGATTCATGTTTTCGATCTTGGCGACAACTTCGCCGACACATCCGCCGGTCACTTTGCGCAGACGAACCAGGGGAGTCTGGCCGATGCACTGGGTGATGTCATCGTGAATTCGGGCGGCGGAGTGGGTGGCTGGCATGATGGAAAATCCTCGGGAATGGAATGGCGGTTCAATGCGGGTACATGGCGGCCCGGGCGCCAACCCGGACCGGGGAGGATGCGCAAACCCGGCAGACCCACGACCTCTCCCACGGTTCCCGTTTTATGCAAAATCCAGGCCGTTTCCAACATCAAAATTGAGCTTGCCCTGATCGCCGATTTTCGTTTCAACTGGCGACGGGACACCGGCATCACCGATTTTCCCCGAAACCGCCCCCTGTGGCCGCGGCCGAGCCACTGTATTCCCGAATTCACCAGTCATGGAAATCCACTCCCCTGGAAACCACGCTGCACCAGCAACTGAAAGACCTCTATTCTCCCCGGGGCTCGCAACAGGAAGTCCGCCTGGGACGTTACCGGATCGATGTCGTGCATCGCGGCCGGCTGATCGAAATCCAGCACAGCGGACTGGGTGCCATTCGCGACAAAGTCCGCATCCTGCTGGATGATCACGATGTGGATGTCGTCAAACCCCTGGTCGAGAAAAAAATGCTGGTACGCCTGGATGCCCGGCAGGGACAGACCGTGTCGCAGCGGTGGAGCCCCGCCCGGGGTGACCGCCTGGGAGTTTTTCAGGAACTGTTGCACTTTGCAAATGTGTTTCCCCATCCCCGCCTGCGACTGATTACTCCCCTGATCCAGATCGAAGAACTGCGTTACCCGGGGCATGGGCGACGGCGCCGGTGGCGGAAAAATGATTTTGTCGTGCAAGACCAGCGAATTACCCGGATCGGCGAGAGTTTCGAGTACCGGCTGGCGACCGATCTCGGCGAGTTGCTGCCCCCGGAACTGCCCGAGGAATTTGACACCGCACAACTGTCGGGCGCATTGGGAGTCCAGCCCTGGCAGGCACGGCAAATCGCCTGGGTATTAAAAAAAACCGGTGCCACAACGGAAGTGGGAAAACGTGGAAACCGGTTCGTTTATCGCCTGGTCAAGCCGGACGTGGGGAAACCGGACCGGAAAAAGTCCCGGCACCGCAAACGGATCGCCACATGACGAATGGCCACTTGAAATCGGGTGGAAGCGATACAATTTCAGGCAAAACGCCGGCCGTTGTCAGTTGTCGCTCGTACGGAACAATCCGGTGGTAGTAACGCAATTTGATCGACGCGATGACTCCTCGCCCAGATTTGTTCCAACCTCGAACCTGGAACTGATCCCATTACCCATGCTCCCCTCTCCCCCGGAGGGGAAAAGGGTTGAGCATCAAGGGGTTCCAAAACAGACTCTCAACTTACCGCTGGAGCCTTTGTCCGGGACTCGCGAATTCCGCGGCTGAGAATGTCCCGCAACAGCGGAGAATAGTCCTCATACCGGATTTCATCCGGCGCCCCGTCGGCATACTGATAGATCGCATCGCGAGGTTTTTTCCCAAGGGCGATCAGCGTGGAACTGACGGTTGCCAAGTCCGTTTTTCGGGCCACGATGCTGGGACGACCGGGCACGATTCCAGGGCCGCGGGCAAAAACCTTGCTGGCCACCGCCAGAAATTTGATCGGGGAATCGAGGTTTTGCAACGTCAACAGACGGTTCGCCATAGAAACGCGTTCGTTCCGGGGATCGTCGATGTCGGACGAGCCAACAATCGTCAAGCCATTTTCCAGCTCGCAACATTCGACTTCTTCGCCGCCATGTACGACCCAGCCGCTTTCTGAATCGGCGATCACGAAATTGGCGCCGAGGTACTGACCGCCAGCCAATTCGTCCATCGCCTGCGACATCGCCTTGCGGGCCGAAGACGCTTTCAGGAGCTTTCGGACCAGTTTCCGGCGGGATTCGGGATCGCCCGGACGTGTCCATTTGTTGCGGGCGACGAACCCGATCAACATGCCATTCTGGTTGACGCCCAGAGGAGTGCCCCCCGAGTCGGATTCGACCGAAGCCAGAATCCGTGGTTTTCCGGAGTGTATCGCCGGGATTTCCGGTTTTTTGCCCGGTTTGTCGTCGTGATTGTAAGCCACCAGAATCGGAGATTCGGCGACCAGATTATAGAGAATAGCCAAGAGACTCATACGTTGTCTATTTCCTCCAGGTTTATTGGCGTACAGGTTCGTTCGACAGGTGCGGGAAAGGGATAGGCAATGGGACAGGGTGGTGATTGTTCAAACGATTTCCGTTCACAATGGACCCTTTGGGGATCCATTGAGATCCCCCCCGGTTTTCTCGCGCGACCTCAACATGTTGTTCGCTGACAGCTGCTAATGGGTTCCAACACCAGCGGAGCGGGCCCCGCTGGCGTCAGGCCAGGAAGTGCTTACTTTAACCCAATCGCGACGAAACAACACCCCATTTCAGGGGGTTTTATCTGGGAATTTTCAAGTGTTAAATCGCCCTGAACCAGGCCAAAACAATTGTTTTATTTCAGTTTCCGGTTCCGAACCAGCGATCCCCTCCGGCACCCCGGGTGAGACATCCAGTTGGACAAAATTCAGCCAGGCTGGGCGAAAAACAGATGCTGCCAATCCGGAATCCGTGTTTGCAATTCGGGCGAAAGGGCGGGATTTCCGGGCAATCCATTCGGTGGACAGACCGCGCACATCTGTTCAGGCGCTGCCACGCAGCGGATCTGCCCAAAAAACTCTCGCCAAAAACGTTTTTTCCCCAAAGTGGCATATCGCAATGGTGAATAAATCCGTGCAGGCTTATATTCTAAAAGGAGCGACCGAACACGGGTGGCGCGCGATCACCTCGCATTCAGCCCTTTTGCAAAAACCGGAATCAGACGAATGGCAACGGCGAACACAGGACTTGATACTCAACGGAATTCCCGAAACCCGCCGCTGCCAGGGATTCGGGTTCTGGGCACCGGGTACGGGTTGGCCAATTGCAATATCAGCAACGACCAGCTGAAAACGCCGGGTTGCGATTCCGAATGGATTATCCAGCGGACGGGAATTCACTCCCGTTATCACGCTTCGGCAGACCAGGCGACCAGTGATTTGGCGATTGCCGCGGGGCGGCTTTGTCTGGAGCGGGCCGGTTTGTCGCCCCAAGACCTCGATTTGATCATCATCTCGACGATGACACCTGACTATTTCACGCCCCCGACGGCTTGCCTGGTCCAGGCGGCACTGGGAGCCCAGTGCGCCGCCATCGACATGAACGTGGCCTGCTCGGGCTTTGTGTTTGGGCTGGTCACAGCTTCGCAATTCATCCACAGCGGCAGTTGCCGCCGCGTGCTGGTGATTGGAGCGGACAAAATGTCGATCGTGATCGATCCCAACGATCCCCGCACCTGGCCGCTGTTTGGCGACGGAGCGGGTGCGGCGCTGCTCGGGATCGGCGACGGCAACACCGGGCGCAGAGGTGAGAACGGCGACGTGGAATTGGGAGAACCTGGTCTGTTGTCCTGGCGGCTGGGGAGCGAAGGGGAACTGGGCGGATCACTGGTGGTTCCCGCGTGCGGGTCACGCCGGCCGGCGTCAATCGAGGTTCTGAACGAACGGGAAAATTATCTGAAAATGGAAGGCCGCTCGGTTTTCAAATGGGCCGTGCGACGCGTTCCCGAAATCGTTACAGGATTGGCGGAAGACGCCGGTGTGGACGTTTGCGACGTCGATGTATTTCTGCTGCATCAGGCCAACCGGCGGATCATCGATGCGGCGGCGGAGCAAATGGGAATCGATCCGGCGCGGGTTTTCGTCAATGTGGACCGGTTTGGAAATACCTCTGCCGGCAGCGTCCCCATACTGATGCATGAGTGCGTGCGGGACGGCCATATCCGGCCCGGGCAATTGGTAATGATGGTCGGTTTCGGAGCCGGGCTGACCTGGGGCGGGTGCCTGTTGCGATGGTAAGCCCCCGGACAGCCCCCGGATTCCGGTGAATTGTCAGTCAGGGGCGGCGCCGGGTGCTGTTTTTCATTGCAGACAGGGCGACATCTGCGGGACGACATCCGTCATTTAACGCGTCGCATATTGCCGGTCATAAATACGACCCATTCTCCATTCTCGCCCAGCATCGACGACGTCGCGACAATGTGGTCAGGGGACCTGATTTCGTAGGCATCACGAAATTTTGTCGTCTTGCCTTCTGCGAGGAAATTCGGGCCGTCGGCCTCCAGAGTCAGGATTTTTCCGGATTCATCCACAGTCCCTTCGTACTGCCACATGTGGTTCATCATCGAATCGACCCATGTCCCGACATATTTCGATTTTTCGGTGTTGTAGCCGAGCGTCTGAATGCCGTTCATGGGGGTGCCCATCATGTCACCAGTCATTTCGTTGACCACCCAGAATCCGCCCAGCATGCTGGAATTCATGGTTCCCTTGCATTGCATGGTGGGCTGGCCGGGCCCCATCGATCCTTCGGATTCAGTTTCCCATTTTCCCACAAAATGCTCCAGCCACTGGTGCTCCTTTTGAGGTTGCGGAAACTCTGGTTGCTGGCCAGCCAAAGTCGCGCTGATGCCGACCATCATGCAAAATGCGAACAGACAGTTTTTATGGAACACTGGAATTCTCCTGTTGTAAAAAAATCAAACGGAACCCGACTGTGAATCCGGGTCAGATCCGGCTTCTCCTGTCGGTGTGTGCCGGGTGCGAAGGCGTTCCTGCCGCAACAACTCGTTTCTCTGGCGGCGGTTTTCGATATACTCGGCTGCGTTGGGGAAATCGGCCGGCAGGGGATCGCCTTCGGGACCGGTTTCCAGTTGAGCCGTTTCCCAAAGACGAGTCAACCAGGGCCGGCACCATCCGCACCCGGTTCCTGCGCCGAAACATTCGCTGATTTGACCGGGCCGGGCCGGGCGATGAATGCGTATCCAGTTCCGGACTTTGCGGACCGTGACATGAAAGCACAAACAGATTTCGTCGTCGGGTTGCATCCGGCCAGGTTTCGCAAATAATTGCCGCGCGGGTGCCAGACATTCCAAAGCCAGTCCGCCGGCGCTCCGTTGTTCCAAACGGTCTATGATAGTGGATGGCTGCGGAGAATTCGGCCCGCTAAAGAAAAAAACGCCCTTCCCAACAGCGTCCCTACCCAACAGTTTATGGAACAGCCCACCGGCATGACGACTGAACACCTCCTCGATACGCTTGCCAGTTTGCCCGGTTGGCTCAGTCAGCAGAACCAGCCCCCGTTCCGGTCGGGTCAGATTCAGCGCTGGTTGTTCAGTTCCCGAGCTGGCGGATTTGAGGCAATGACGGATTTGCCATCGTCGTTGCGAGAAGGGCTGGATCGCGACTTTGCCCTCTGGACAACGTCCATTGAAAAACACCTGTTCAGCAGTGACGGAACCGAAAAGCTGTTGTTGCGGCTGGCAGACGGTGGCATGATCGAATGCGTTTTGCTCCGTGAGGACACCCGCAGAACGATTTGTGTCAGCAGCCAGGTCGGATGTGCGATGGGATGCGTGTTCTGCGCCAGTGGGTTGAACGGTGTCCAGCGCAGTTTGACGACGGGAGAAATTCTCGAACAGATGTTGCGGCTGCAGCGGTTGCTGCACGCAGAGGACCGGCTGAGTCATATCGTGATGATGGGGATGGGTGAGCCGCTGGCCAATCTGGAGCGTGTGCTGGGAGCGCTGGCGGTCGCCTCCAGTCCAGGAGGGTTGGGGATCAGCGCCCGGCGCATCACGATATCGACGGTGGGGTTGCCGCCGGCAATTCGTCGCATGGCCGACCTGAAATGCCGCTACAATCTGGCGATCAGCCTGCATGCTCCGAACGATGAACTGCGCAACCGGCTGGTGCCGGTCAACGACCGGACCGGAATCGAAGAAATCATGTCGGCTGCGGACTACTATTTCCAGCAGAGTGGGCAGAAACTGACCTTTGAATATGTCCTGTTGTCGGGCGTCAACGATCACGAACAACACGCGCGGGAACTGGTGGATCTGTTGCGTGGCCGGATCGCACTGCTGAATGTGATTCCCTATAATCCTGTCGCAGGATTGCCGTGGCAAACTCCCGGCCAGAACTCGATTCGGCGATTCAGGGAGATTCTGGAAAACGGCGGGATCACGATCCAGTTTCGTCAGCGCAAGGGAAACGACATCAACGCCGCCTGTGGCCAGCTGCGCCTGTCGGTCGCCGGAGACAGCGAATTGGTCCCGCTCCAGCCGCCAGCATCGACTGGCCCTGTCAACGAAACCGCGTGATATTGCGGGAATTTGCACGGGATTCTGCAGCAATCGGCGTTGGGGACGGAACCCGGGCCGCGTTGAGGGGTTGAATCTGGAGTGAATTTGGCGGAGGGCTGTTTGGCGGAGGGCTGGCGGAACGTCCGAATCGACTGGCGTGATTTGAAGTGGGCGGGCATGATACGATGGAACTTGTTCTGGTACCGTACCCGGTTCGTGCGGCGCAATCTGCTTTTTATGTTCCGGAAGTTCTGAAATTGTCAGCCGAACCCCAGCCCGATCGGATCCCGGAACCCGGCCAGTCGGGACATTACGAAATGGTCGATCCGGACGTGCGTTTGATGCTGCAGGTCCAGGAGGGATCGGCGGGGGCTTTTGAATTGCTGGTCCGGCGTTACCAGCGGCGGATTATCGCGTTTGTCGGCCAGTTTGTAGCGCCGGGCGAAGCCGAAGACCTGGCGCAGGAAGTCTTTATGCGGGTCTACCGCGCCCGCGAGTCGTATCGTCCGGGCGCCCGTTTTTCGACCTGGCTGTACACGATTGCACACAACGTCGCCAGCAATGCCAACCGGAAGCTGGCGCGAAACCGGGAATACAACACGTTTGACAACAGCCAGGATTCGCAACCGGTCTGGACCATGGAGGCTCTGGCCCAGGCGCCCAGCGGACAAATGCCGGTACGCCAGCTGGAAAAGGTCGAGTTGTCGGAAATCGTGGCGCTGGCCATGCAAACGCTGAACGAGCGGCAGCGGACGGCAGTTTATCTGAGCAAGTTTGAAGGAATGGGTTACGAAGAAATCGGCGAGACGATGGATTTGACAGCCAAGGCCGTCAAGTCACTGCTGTCACGTGCCCGCGCGAATCTGCGCGATGTGCTGAAACCCTATTTGGAGCAGGGCCTGTTGCCAGGCGGCGGAATTCCATCCGCCAAAGATCATGTGGACCAGAAACAGTCAGACAACCCGCCTGACGGTGGGAAGGCCGACGGTCATCCGGGCAAGGCGTAAGTCGGCTTGTCACATCAATCTGTGTTTTTGCCGGCCGGTTAACCATCCGACAGGTTTACGAAATGAGCGAGCAGGAAAATACGATTCCACCAGACGACGAGGAACTGGTCGCGTGGCTGGATGGTGAACTGGACGATGATCGGGCGCGGGCGGTCGAAGAGTTGCTGGCGCGCGATCCCGTATCGCGTTCCCGTGTTCACGATCTGGAACGGACGTGGGACGCGCTGGACCGTTTGCCACAGGGAGAACCGACCGACGTTTTCACACGCAGCACGATTGAGATGGTGCTGGGTGACGTTCGACGGGAAAAAAACCGCGGCCGCCTGGTGATGATCCGGCGGGTTTCCGCGGCGGCGGTACTGCTGGTGGTTCCGGCCATCCTCGGCCTGGCCGCTTTCTGGACCATTCGCCAGCGCCAGTTGCGCCCGATGGAAGAACTGGTGCGTGATTTGCCGGTAATCCAGAACGTCGATATCTATACCAAGATTCCGGATATCGGGTTCCTGGAAAAACTGAAAGCCCAGGGCGCATTTTCCGTCGAACCGATTGACGATGACGATCCGGAACCGTTCGAGAATCCTGCAATTCAGTCCGCGGAAGGGAGTGGCCGGTCGCCGCAGAACCGGTTCAGAAATCCCGAAACGGGCCGCGTCACCACAGGCTTTCGCGGGAGTGCAGCCGATGAAAACTGATTTTGCTCCGCATCGCGGTCAGACGTTCCATTCAACCACCGGGTGGTTGTTGCGTTCTCCGGCGGCATGTTACTGTGCGGTGCTGGCGGTACTGGCCGCGCTGCTGCCCTTTGTTCTGGCGGCGGGTCGCCCCACAGTCCAGTCCTCCGGCGACCGGGCGGCAGAAGCATCTGGTACGGAAGCATCAGGAACTGGGGTTGCGGAAAACACTTCGCAGCGGCTGGAACAGAATCGGGCCTCGCTCCAGGCCCTGTCGGGCAGTGAACTGGCCGACCTCGTGGAAAAAAAAGCCCGTTTCGATGCCCTTTCGGACGCGGAACAACAGCGGATCCGGCAGTTGCATGAACAGCTGCAGAATCACCCGCAGCGTGATGAGCTGGTCAACATCATGCGGCGTTACATGGAATGGCTGAAGAAACTGGAACCCGAACCGCAGGCCAAACTGCTCGACCTCGCTACCGCCGACGAGAAAGTCGATGAAGTCTGCCGGTTGCTCTGTTTGAACAACAGTCCTTCGGCCATTCTCAGCCAGGAGGACGCTGCTGTTTTCGACAGCTGGTTTACCGGGCTGGCCGAAGTCCATGCGGAGAAAATGCGTGCCGCGATGGACAAGATCCGCGAACACGTCCCCAGCCGGGTGCGTCGGGATTTGCCCGAAGTTTCCGCCAATCCGGCGGCCCTGTTGCGATTCGTTGTGCTGCGGTCATCCCGCGAGACCCGGCGGATCATCGGCGAGAACCTGCACGAACTGGCAGACGGGATGTCTCCTGCGGGCAGGGAATTTGTCATGCAGGGCGAACCGGTGCAGGTCCTGCGGATGCTGATCCGCAATCCGGTTTCCAGTTTTGAGTTGCAGAAGTTTTACAACAACCAGATGACGGCCGCCCAGCGGGCCAAACTCGATCGCCTGCCGCCGGAAGAATGGAAACGCCAGATCGAACAGCTTTACCTGCGCGACCGCCAGGGAATCGCTGCGCCCGAACTGGACGAGATCGACAAATAATCGAGTGTGGTCCGTCCGCAGGTCGCTGGGCGGTCAGCCGGAGTCGTTGCGGATTCTTCCCACGGCGGAAGCAGAGTCCCCAGCTTCCGTTGGGGAACTGTCGTTTCCTGGCGACTGGTACTGGCCATCCGGCGACGGATCCAGTTGAATGGACCCGTCTGCTGGCGGGAGTGTCTGGCAGAAAACCGGTCCACGCAAGTCCCTGTCGATGCCGACTGATCCAGCCACTTTCGCCACTTTCCCGGCGACGCCCGAAGCCCTTTCCGAATGGATGCGGCGATCGCAAATTCGCGACGTGCAGCGCGGCGCCACCAACCTGCGCAATCTGGCCGATTCGCGCGTGCCTGGCGATTTGCTGGCCAGTGTGGTGCACCAGCTGCAGACGGAACTGCGGTCGGTCAGCGATCCGGACATGGCCCTGAATTTTTTTGAACGGTTCTTTCTGTCGGCGCGCAGCCGCCTGTCGCTCGCCGCGCTGATGGATCGCGATCCCACGGCGATACGGGTGTTGCTGAAGATCTTTTCCACCAGCAATTATCTCAGCGAGTTGCTGATTCGCGACCAGGAGTCATTTGATGTGTTGCGGATGACCGAAGGCCAGCCGCAAACCCTCGAGGTCATGCAATCCGACATCTGTGGTGTGTTGGGCAATGTGGCAGATCCGGCGATCGCGATGCGGACCTTGCGGCGTTTCAAACAGCGGGAAACCCTGCGGATTGCCTTTGGAGACCTGGTGGTCCAGCATCGGCTGGGGATGGTCACCGAGCAGATTTCCTGGCTGGCCGAAGCCCTGTGCCAGGCCGCGCTCGAATTTGCCACGCGTCATCTGGAGAAAAAATGGGGCAGGCCGCGCGACAGTCAGGGGCATCCGGTTTCGTGTGTGATTCTTGCGATGGGCAAGCTGGGAGGCCGCGAGCTGAACTATTCCAGCGACATTGACCTTGTGCTGGTGTTTGGCGCCACCGGCCAGTGCGACGGATCCCGGGCGCGGTCGAATCAGGAGTTTTTTGAAGAGCTGACTCGCGACTTTACGAAACTGATGGGCGAAAACACACCCAACGGTTTTGCCTGGCGTGTGGACTGGCGTCTGCGGCCCGAGGGTCAGAAGGGTCGACTGTCCAACAGTGCCGAAGCCTTCCTGCGCTACTACGAACAGAAGGGCCGGGCATGGGAACGGCAGGCGCTGATCAAGGCCCGCCCCGTCGCGGGCGACCTGCAGCTGGGCCGTCAGATTCTTGAAAAACTGGAACCCTGGATCTGGCGGCGGCTGAGCCATTTCGATGTCACCGCGGTGCGCTCCCTGAAACGCCAGATCGAACGCCGCGCGATTGTAGAAGGCGTCGATCTGCGCGACGTCAAAACCGGTCGCGGCGGGATTCGCGACATCGAATTTACAACCCAGTTCCTGCAATTGATGCACGGGCGAAAGATTCGGGAAATCCGCCAGTTCAATACACTGCAGGCACTGGAGCAACTGCAGCGAGCGGGGTTGCTGACGCTGGAAGAAGAATCGCTGCTGATGCAAAACTATATCTGGCTGCGAAAACTGGAACACCGGCTGCAGATCATGTCGGACCTGCAGACCCATCGCCTGCCCGATGACCCGCAGGCACTGGAACGGATCGCCCTGCGGATGGGTTATGTCGAAGCGTTTGGTGAGCGTCCGCTGGCGCGTTTTCAGGCGGACTATGAAGAAATCACGGCCGTCAACCGGCGGATTCTCGATCACCAGCTGCATCAGACTTTTGCGGCCCAACCCGAAGGCGAATTGCCCGAAGCGGTCGACCTGATTTATGTTTCCGAAGTCGATGCGGCCCACGCCAGCCGGGCCCTCGAGGGATATACGTTTGCCGACCCACTGGCTGCGGCACTGCGGATTCAGGGACTGGGTACCGAACGCAGTATTTTTCTGTCGGCCAGTCGCTGCCGGCATTTTCTGGCTGCGATCCTGCCAGGACTGTTGCGGGAAATCTGCGCAACCACCGATCCCGACCGGACGCTCAATTCGCTGTACAGTGTCACGGAACAGCTGGGTGCGAAGGGCGTGTTGTGGGAGATGTTTTCGGTCATCCCGAATGCGATGCAGCTGTTTGTGCGGCTGTGCGCCCAGGCCGGGTATCTGACCGCCATTCTGCGGGATAATCCTGGCATGATTGATGAACTGGTCGATGCGCTGCTGGTGGGTCAACTGCCGGGGAAAGAATGGTTGCAACGCCACCTGAACGAACTGACTGGCAGCGCCGATGACCCGTCCCTGATCATCCACAGTTTCAAACAGGCCCAACATCTGCGGATCGGCACCGTCGATTTGCTGGGCGAAAGCGAGATGGTGGCGGTCAACCGGACGCTGTCGGATGTGGCCGATGTTTGCCTGGAGACGATCGCCGGATTTTGCCTGAGAAAAGTCCAGGCTACCCGGGGCGTTCCCTGGTTCGTTAATCCGGACGGCAGCCGGCGCCCTTGCCAGTGCGCCATCGTGGCCTGCGGAAAACTGGGTGGCCGCGAAATGAACTATCAGAGTGATCTCGACCTGTTCTTTCTGTTCGAAGCCGACGGCCAGACGGAACATCCCGATCCGCAACAGCAAACCAGCAACCAGCACTTCTTCAGCGACTGGGCCAGCGAAGTCACAAGATTTGTCAGTGCCCGGACGGCAGTGGGCCGGTTGTATGAACTGGACAGCCGCCTGCGGCCTTCGGGAAAAAGCGGCTCGCTGGCGACCTCGCTTCAGGAAATGCTGCGCTATTTTCGCACCGGTCAGGGACAGTCCTGGGAGAGCCTGGCTCTCTGCAAGGCACGGGTGGTCTGGACCAGCGACAACGTGGCCGGACCGACCGATCAGGTGATACTCGAGGCGATCACGGCGCGGGACTGGTCCGCGGTCATCATCGATGAAATCGCCGCGATGCGGGAGCGGATGGAACAGCAACCGGGAACATCAGGTAATCTCAAACGCGGACCTGGCGGCACGGTCGACATCGAATTCGCGGTCCAGCTGGTCCAGCTCCGTTATGTGCGGGAATATCCACAACTGCGCAACCCTTCGGCCCCGGAACTTCTGAGAACCATCGCGGAACTGCAGTTGTTGCCCGCCGGAATCCTGCAGACCTTCAGCGACGGATTTCGTTTGCTGCGGACGGTCGAATCTTCCCTGCGACTCTGTGATGAATCACCCCGCAACAGCCTGACGGATCCACCGGGTCTGGCGGGAAGAATTGCAAAACTGATGCACCGCTCCTCGGCCCCGGCTTTGGTCGAAGAAGTCCGCAACATGAGAGCCGCCATCCGCGAGGCCTGGCTGCAGGTCCTGGAAATCCTGCGCCGCTGCTGACTTTGACTTCGAAAAAGGCGTTGTCGTTCCGGGACGAAACCGGCATGGGCCGGGACCGCCGGGTTATTCCAGGTCGCT
>JBGSVU010000407.1:0-2097 GCA_041752775.1 Pirellulaceae bacterium
GCGAGCCAACCACAGGCCGTGACAGGCCGCAACTTAACCGGAGGAACGAAAATGACGAACGCAACTGGAGTCGAACAAGTCGCCGACATAAAAGCCGCAGCCGCAGAATTGTTCGACTCGGAAAGCGGGATTTGCTGTGACGCCGACGACGTGGTTTTGACCCGCGACACGATTGCCGATTTTCAAGCGAGGTGGGGATGTGGCGTATCCAACATCGCGATTAAACAGGCCAACCGTGAGTTCCGCGAAATCCAGCCCAACGGCAAGGGGACGCCACGGGTTAACCTGTACGTTGTCGACATGGGTGCCTGGCGGGCAACCGTCGTAAAATAACTTGGTATCAATGGCCGTGACAGGCCGCAATTTTTGGGAGACTTGAGGATGACCCGTTACGAAGTAACTGAAATCGGAAACGGACCTTGGTGTGACCCGATTGACGCCGAAGATATTGCGGCAGCGGTGGAAGCCGTCAAGAAAGACCTGGCAGGGTGCCACCCCGTCGATTACGACAACGAGTGGAAAGACGGTGACGACCACCCGCGAGTCAAGGTTACGATTCGCGAAATCGAAACAGGCGAGGAAGTCACTCACACGCTGACGGTTGGTGGGCGAGAATAAGCCGAACATCGGGCACCAAAACCACGTCTCCCCCGGTGCGGCGGCCATCGGGTGCAGCTGTCACAGCCGCCAGAAGCCCGGATCGGTGTTGCCGACCGGGTTTTTTTGTTCCGCGAAAGTGAAAAATGGCGAAACCAATCAACGACCAGATCCTCGACGCATTCCGTGATTCTGGAATTACGCGATACCGGCTGGCGAAAGCGACCGGACTATCCACGACCACTGTCCTCCGCTGGGCCGATGGCGATGACGGCATTTCGGTCAAAAACCTCCAGAAAATTGCGGATTACATTGGGATGGAACTTGGCGTTGTGACCGCCGAAGTGACCGCCGAAAAACCATCTTAACCCGACTTCTTTTTTCTTGCTGACACGGATCCAGCTTTCTTGGCCGGATTCACTCTTGACTGGCGATCTACTTCGCGCAGATCGTGTTCCGAAACGGATTCCTTCAGCACTTCTTTGGCAAAGTCTGCGAATTCATCATCTTCCAGTTTCCCGCCGAACCGGGATCCAGCAAGTTTTCCAGATTCAATCAGCCCATTCTCGAATTTTTCCCGCAAGTTCAGCGGTAAGCTCAAATACGACCTTCTGTAACTGCTGTAATGCTTCTGGCAAAGCCCTCGTCTGCGGGCTTCATTGTCGCAAACAAGGCATTTTGGTGGCTTTTCTGATTCGGTTCCCACTTGAGGCTACTCCGGTGCGGTATCGTGTCGTCTACGCGCCAACATCGTACCATTTTTGCCCGCTTTTGACATTCCAAGGAAAAAGTTCTGAAATTTTTAAGTCCGCACACGCCTAGGACTTACGGGCGTTTCATGTCGGTTCTTTGCCGGTTCTTAGTCGGTTCTTAGTCGGTCCCGTATTGACGCCGCGACGCCGATCGGCAAGTATCTTCTACGTCGTACGACGAAGGCAGAAAGGATTCGCAACCGGCCAAGGGTGGTCGATTGATTTTCCAACTGTGATCGCCGGATCGGCATAGACATGAACCAGACACAAATTTCCCGATGGATAGCGATGGCCGTTTCGTCGAATCGCCGAACTGAACCCGCAAAGGTTTTGGATCGAATCAAGGCAAACAAATGCCTTCATTGCGAAAACGAATACCGGAAGCGCGGGTTGTGCCAGAAGCACTACTCGCAGTTTCTTCGCGAGTTGAATGCAGCTCCTAAAAAAGACCGAAGCAATTTTGAGCTGAACGCGATCCAGACCGGCAAGATTTTGGCTGTTGGACGTGTTGTTGAAATTCGTTCTGACAACGTGTTCAGGAACTAAGTCAATGGCCAATTACATCAGCCTTGCAGAGGCAGCGCGGATCATCGGGGTGGATGTGCGAACCGTGAAGCGATATGCCAGGCGACCGAAAGACCCGCTGCAGACAGTGCGACTTGGCGGAGTGGTTCGGACGAAATTGGAATGGATTGAAGAGTTTGCGAAGCCGGGAGTGCCAGAAGTTCGCGTTAAAGAGAGATTGACG
>JBGSVU010000408.1:0-12322 GCA_041752775.1 Pirellulaceae bacterium
GGAGCAGTGACGCCGGTTTCTGTTTCGGGAGTATCAATCGTGACGGCTGCGGAAGCGACGGGCTGGTCCAGCGTTTTTCCGACGGACACAGTCAGCAGTTTGTTGTCGACCTCGAAGGTCACGGTGTTGTCCGGTTTGGAAATGTCGCGAACCGTCCAGGTGCGACTGTCCAGCTCAAAGGATTCGCCAACCGCTGGACGGTGCTTCTGGTTGATGCTTTTGACCTCGACCCAGCAAACCTGACGCCCATCGACACCGCGAACAATGGCGGTGACCCAGGTCGTCTGGGCGTGCTGGAAAGGAGGTGGTTTGGGTGCTTCCACAATTTTCTCTTCGCGTTTTTCACGCACGGTCAGCGAAAAACTTTTTTCGGCCGACTTGGGAGGAAATCCGGTGTCCGTGACGCGGACTTTAAAGGTGTACTTTTCGACCGGCAGCGGAGGTGCCTCGAACATCATTTTGCCGGGCGTACCGGTTTCGACCAGTTTGGCGCCCTCGATCGTTGATTCGAGCAGTTCAAAAGTGAACGCATCGTCGCCATCGGGATCGGACGCCGTAATGTCGAAACTGACCGGTTCGCCGTCCTCGGCCGACTTGCTGCCGGACGATGTGATGCTGGGGGGATTGTTGGCCGGACCGAAAATATTGCGGTTCAGAATGGAATTCGTCATCGCGGCGACTTCGGGTGATTCCGGCAGTATCGCATCGGCAAAATCGCGTTGCAGTTCGGCATCGACCATCGAAACGACTTGCACCACTGCATCAATGCGCAATTCGCTGGGGACCTCGTTTTTGGCCATGCCGCTGACCGTTTGCGGCCGGATATTCAGCGAACTGATGCGGTGCACCATGTCCAGCTGGCGAAACCCGCGGAGGAACCGGGTCAGCTTTTCCAGGTTTCCGATCGCGGTGAATTTCCAGGCATATTGCCGGTACACCTCAGTGACCACGCCACTGGGCTGGACATACGATCCGCGGCCAGGGGTTTCCGGAGAGAGCGAATCCACCCGCAAGCCCGCTTCCTCGCGCAGCAGTCTGTTCAACCAGGCTTCATACTGGATGCGGGCCATGTCGTCATCGGCGGGCAACCCGTGGTCGCGGTAGTAATAGCGTCGCTGCTGGGCCAGCGAGGCGGCCAGCTGCAAGTCCTCCTGTTCGCCAATCTGGTTCTGCACGTTGGCCATCGTGGCTTTGTTGGCGAAGAAGCGGTTGCTGAAACTGGACAGGGCCCAGAACAGCAACATGACCGGCACCAGGCTCATGACGGCCAGTGCAAGGACACGTTCGCGTTGAGTCAGATTTTTCAACATGGAATCGAATGGATTGGGTCTGGAGTGTGATGCTGGTATTTGGCAGTCGGACGCGGACGGCGGTTGTTCCGGGGTTACTGCGGCGGGTCTGCCGTGGACGTCGCCGGTGTTCCGGTGCCGCTGGCGCCTTCTGCCGCGTCCAGGTTTTCGTTCCTTGCGTCCAGTGCCCGTTGCGACAACTCGGCCAGCACGGCGTCGCGATCGGTCTGGCGTGTCAGGACGTAACTGAAAGAACTGGGGTAATCATCCATGTTCCCGTCGGTTCGCGTCGCACCGATCTGGTCGAATTTGTAGGGGCGTGAATTCAGGCGGGTTTTGATGTCGGTTCCGGTGTTGGTGTCCAGCATGTGACCGGACAATGCAATCCGGGCGTGGTCTTCGGTAATATTCAGCTGGATCGAGTTGACGATGGCGTCATCGGGAGTCAGCATCCGGTCGCTGATTTCCTGCAGTTCTCTGGTCCAGTCCACGGCCTGAATCAGCCAGTTGTCGACTACCTGGACCTCGCCCACGATCTGCTGGATTCCCGGCCGGTTGCCGGTGGGCTCGTTCGCTTTCTTCATTGCCGCCAGCTGGGTCTGCAGCGACGCAATCTTTGTGGACTGGCTGCGGAGCGTGCTCCACGCCATCACGGCGCAGATGACCAGAACCAGTGCAGCGGCTCCGCCCCAGAGACCGACACGTTTCCAGTCCGTCTCCTTGCGCAGGGCCCGGCGCGGGTTCTGAAAATCGAGCATGTCGCCAACACCCGATTCGAGGCGGTTGAGTGCTCCGCGATGCGCCGCAAATACCACTTCACGCGCCGCGCCAATTCCGGAACCAGAACCCGCCGCGGCGGGAGTAAAATAGACGACTGGTGGAAAACTCTTCCGTTCGGGCAGCGGAAAATTTTCCTTCTGGCCGAGAATCGCAATTTTTTCAATCGGCTTGCCGCCCGTTCCGCGCACCGCGGCCATCAGAGTCCGCTGGACTTCGTCGGCAATTTCGTTTTGGCGGCTGTCGCTGTCGTGTCCGGCCGGCCGGAAACTGCGGGTCAGCAGCACGTGGCCGTCACTCCAGAGCGATATTTCAATCGCGTCTCCCGACGCATCCAGAATCAGGGCCGAAGAATTTTCTCCGATTTCTCCCGGCAGCGAATGGGCCAGACACCACGGACGCACCAGTATCCGGCGGATCCGCATTTTCAGTCCGCTGCTGATTTCTTCTGCCAACGCCGACGGGCCGGGGTTGAGAGTCGCGGCGATGACCTTGCGCTGCGCCTCGGCGTCACCCTGAATCGGCACAAAATCCATCTGCGTCGTGTCGTGGAACTGGGTAAACTCGTTTCGCGCGGCGAAGCGAACCATCTCCGGCAGTTCGTCATCCGGCGCCGGCGGCAGGACAATTTCACGCAACTCGATGTCACGCCGGGTAAAGATCAGATCCAGATCACCGCGAACCGGAATCGAGCGTTTGTTCAGACCGTCACGGATGATCCGGGCGATATCGGCGGGCAGTGCTCCGGGATCGAATTCGACTGAAAACGAATCGGCAATCTCAAGATGACGCCCATTCCGGCGAGCCAGCACAACGCGGGCTTCGGAGGTGTCAATTTCAATCAGCAAGCGGTTGGCCATGTTCGTTCTTCTGAAAGTTCAAGTGCGAAAAAACGGGCGGGGACAGGCGGCCCGGAAATCCGCTTCTGAAAAAATGTCAATCCACCCGTCAAAATTACTGTTCGGCCGCACCGGCCGCACCCAGGACCGAATTGGAGAAACCGGCACCGAGGTGCGTTTTGTCTCTCCAGAATAATATGCGGGGAATCGGAACCGTATCATCCACAATAACTTCTACGCGGCTGATTCCCACTCCATCGTCGTAAAAACCGGTAACTTCGGCCTGATAGACATCTCCGCCACAGCATACAAACGGCAACATCTGCCTCATCGTCGGCAAATCCACCAGCCCCTCCAGTAACAGCCACGTCTCATACTGGCGGTTCAGGTCGGTCATCGTGGGGTCGTCCAGCTCGAATTCGCGAATATTGATCAACTGGTCGAGGATATCGTCGGTCATGCCCGGAATCGCTGCCAGGACACGCCGGGGGGCCTGCATCACGTTGATTCGCCCGGGAATGGTTTCGCCCGCAAAAGTCGTGGCGTTCTGCATCAGGGTCGGAATCGTGAATGGCAAATTCAGGGAATTGAGCGGCGACGCCAGAATCAGTTTTTCACCTTCATTATCCGGATCGTCAGCCGTTGTGTAGGCATCCACCAAATCGAGGATCTGCGTAAACGTAAACTGGGACTCCGCCGTCAGATCGAGTTCGATCGCAACGCCCGCCGGGGCCGGTTCGGGATCGTCTTCCTGCAGTGTGTAAGGGCCGTTGATCCGGTACTGGATGATGAACCGGGTCCACTCTTCGTTGAACGCACTGCGTAAATCGGTGTAGAGCTGTTCGAGGTCGGGGTTGTTCAGGTTGACACGTTCCAGCCCTTCGCTGTTCAGATTCGTTTCCTTGCTGTGTAGCGTCAGATAGGCCGCCCATCCCAGCATGGAATCGGCATTCAGTGAACTGGCGCCCCCATCGACATCCAGTTCGCCCTGGTCAATGACACCATTGCGGTTCGTGTCCTGACCAAACAGCAACTGCGGGGTGACGCCACGGACCAGCAGCAATTCGTCCAGACTGTCGATGGGTCCATTCTTGGCAGAATAGGCTGGATTGAGTGCGCGATAATAGCCGGCCTCGACGCCGTAGTCGCGTTCCTCTTCATCGCCATCGATCCAGTCCAGAATCGCGTCCGCAATGGATTCCGTCATGTCGGGCAGGGACATCAGCAACTGGCGTCCGCCGTTTTCCATCCATCCGTCGGCGAACACCAGCGTATTGACGTTGATCTTGTTCGATTCGTCCATCAGGCCATAGCGAAAACCGCCAGGCGAACCGTCGTTGTCCATACCGGGAGATATCACCGTAAAGCGGCCAATCTGCCCGGGATCGTCGGGATCAATGCCGACAGCGATCGACATAAAGACCTGGGCTGCGTCCCAGCGGCCGCCTTTTTCCATGATCGTGGCTTCGTCGTTGGCCAGATACATGCGAACGTAATCGACACCTGAATCGGCCAGATACTTGGACTGGATTTGACGAATGCCCAGCCGCGAGGCTTCTTCTTCGACCTGCATCAGGGCCGTAAAGGTGTAGGCCGCCAGCGTGATCAAGACGATCGTCACCAGCACGATGATCAGCAAAAAACCGGACCGGTCGGCCACCCGGCGTGTTCCGGCACCGCGAATTCTCATTGGGAATTTACTCATCAGCTGTCACTCCGTCTCATCTTCTGGAGGAATGATTTCAGCCACCGGCAAATGCACCACGCTGCGAAACTGGCGAACCCGTTCCGGATTGATCTGCGTTTGCTGCGCCGCTTCCGGATTGGACGAATTGCGGTCCCCGTCGATCAGAATCACAATCTCCACGGCCAGCGGATAGCCGCCTTTTTCTTCACTGTCCCAGTCCGGAAACCACTCTTCGCCGTCAAAGTACTGAAACTGCAGTGAAACAACTTCCGGAGCAAGCAACATCGCGTACTCGTCCGGTGCCGGAATAATGTCGGGTTCCTGGCGAAAGGCGGAAACGGCCCGGTCGACTTCGCGACGGTACAATCCTCCCATCTGGTCGCCCACCGGATCAAAACTGTTGGGCCTGGCCGGGCCCGCCTGCAAACTGACCATCCAGGAAATCCGTTTGATGTCCGATGGCGAGGCTGTAAACTCCAACCCTGTCGTCAGCGTGCTGTACTGGTCCAGTCGCGGCAAGCGGCTGATGTCGAGCGTGAACTGGTTCGCCTGGCCAATGAAGGCCGGTCGATACCAGGCGTTGTCTTCCGTCGCCGGATCCGCCGCTTCCTCTTCCCCAGCAGCCCCGGTATCCGCTCCACCGGTTCCCCCCGTCCCTCCGGCGCCTCCCGAATCGCCACCTGAATCGTCTGGGGGCGCACCCGTTCCGTCACCGCCTGCACCGTCTCCACCGGCACCATCTCCACCGGCACCATCTCCGCCGGCACCATCTCCGCCGGCACCCCCCAGAGCACCACCCAGACCCGCCATCAACGCCTGTGACATCGACAGGTTCTCGATTCCGGAAACGTCCGCCGCCTTGTATTGCAGTCCAGCGCGCAGATCGTTGGACAGCATCGTCAAAACCGAACGACCAATCAAATCCTGTTCGATCCGTTTTTGCTGGGCAATCAAGGTCGTGTAAAAGACATTAATCGCCATGGAAATCCCGGCCAGTACGATCACCGTCAGTGCCAGCGCCAAAAGCAGTTCCAGCAGGGTGTAACCCGAACGGGCCCACCGGCGCGAATACCCATCGTGTTGCTGAAGCGTTGCGCGTTGCGGAAGCATTGCGTTTTGCGGAAGCGCCGCTTCCCTGTTTTTCAACCGGGTCGTCATTGCAACGGGTCCTCCGGTTCATAATCCGGGTCGGGCATGAACCGCACGACCGACTGGGACAGCGGGTTGGCATTCTCGCTGCTTTGCGTCACTGTGACCGTGACTGACAGCAGTCCGGGCTGAACCCCTGGTCCGGAGGAAACGTTGTAGGTCCATCCCGATCCCATTGGAACGCTGCCACTGGCTCCACCCACATCGATTGCCCCGGCGGCGACTTCGGCCATGATCGCGTCGCAATGAATTGCGGCTTCCGTCCGAATACGGGCTTCGGTTGCACTGCGATACCCTGCGTTCACCAGTTTCCCGACGATCACCAGCGAGACACCGAGAATGGCGATGGACAACAGGACTTCCAGCAACGACATGCCGCGGCGCGTGGGGACTGTCGAATTTTGGACCGGGGTTCTCATGGGTCAGCAATCCCCAGTACGCGGCTGGTCCCGGTCAATCCGCGAACCACGATCCGTTGCTGAAAACCGCGATCGTTGGCCACAACCAGTTGCGCATCCTGGCTGGTCCCATCCGGATAGAACAGAATGTATTTCATCTGGCTGTCGTTGCTGGCGCCGGAGGTCTCCATTTCGAAATTACTCCGGCTGTTCTCGACCAGAGAAAGCGTTGTGAAGCGGACCCCGCGCGGCAACAACTCATCGCTGAAATCAAAATTGCTGTCGCGCATTTCTTCCGGAGCGGACTGGAAGCGGCTGTTCAGATCGAATGATCCGCTGGCAATTGCCTCCAGCGGAGCCACGACCATCGCGGCCGATCCCGGCTGGCAGACAAACGCCTGGATTTTGCCGGTCCGAATGGCCGTCACGCGGGCGCGTCCCAGTGTGGCCCGGGCCAGATCCGCACCGCGGTCCACCTTCTGCCCCTCCAGCAAGCGGGACACCATCGGCGCCGCGAGCGACGCCAGAATCACCATCACGACCATCACCAGCATCAGCTCCAGCAACGTGAATCCGCGCGACAACGCCTGTTGTCGTCGGACCGTTCGGAATTTCAGCCTGAGTTTCATGAATCGTTTCGAGGGGGCCTTGTTCGTCAGGAGTCTCCGACTGAAGCATTGCCGGGGCAGCGGTGAGCATGGCAAAAAAGAGTCACGGTCATTACAGGAAAAACGATCCGGCAGCCAAGTCGCCACCGGATCGTTTGATGCACAACTGCAATTCAAATTGTGGGCGAGCCGAAAACTTACTGAACCATCGGAGCGTTGGTGACATCATCGCCGCCACCCGCCGCCAAATCCGGTCCGTTGGAGGTAATCACGACGCGAATATTGGTTTCATCAGCCTGGTAGGTGAACGGATTGCCCCACTGGTCCAGCGTGTCCTGCGCGGCGGCGCCTTCCATATAGGGCCCCCGCCACTTCTGCGGACTGAGCCCCGCCGGAGCGACATACAAATCGTTCAGCGACGACGGAAAACGTCCCACATCCATCCGGTACGCCTTGCACTGTTGGGCCAGCGTTGCGATCTGGCTGCGTGTCGCATCGGCTTTGGCACTGCCCTGCATTCTCAGGACAAAGACGGTGCCGAGCGAGGCCAGCATGACCAGGATGGCCATCACCAGCATCAGCTCCAGCAAAGTAAAACCGCGACGATTCCGGCTGTCTGCCGACCGGGTGCGTTTCATCAAAGGTCTCATGGTCAGTATTTTCTCCATCCGTATCGTTTTTTGATATTTGAAAAAAGCGTCTCGATCGTTCTGGTATCAGTTAAAACCTGTCAAATCGTCCAAAGTTTCGCGATTTCGGCCGAATCAGGCCCCTGAAAGGAAAAATCAGGCCAAAAACAGTTTAACTGCGCCTACTGCTGCCGCATACTTTCGCTCATTCCCATAATGGGCATCAGCAACGCCATGACGACGATTAACACGCCCACGGCCATCACCAGCAGCATCAGCGGCTCGACCAGGCGAACCATCAGTTCCAGCCGGCGCGTGGTTTCCTTTTCCAGCCCGTCGGCAATGTTCACCAGAACAGTATCCAGGGAATTGGATTCTTCTGCCACCGCAATCATCTCGGTCACATTGCGGGGAAAATGCCCGCAGGCGGTCAACGGTTCGGCCAGCGTTTCCCCCGAACTGATATTTTCCGTCGCATCTTCAATCGCCTGGCTGAGGACGCGGTTTCCCGTCGCCTGGCGGCTGATTTCCAGCGACCGCAGAATTGGCACGCCGTTTTTCAGAAGCGTTCCCAGCACGCGGCAAAATCTGGCGACCGCAAGATTTTTGAAAATCGGGCCAAACAGGAACAGTTTCAGCCGGATCCGGTCCAGCGCCAGTTTTCCCGCCTCGCTGCGAAACTGGACCCGCAACAGAAACAGCACCACCAGCGCCGCCAGGGCGACCACCCATCCGTATTGCCCCAGCCATTTGCTGAACCCCAACACCCACTCCGACAGGGCGGGCATTTTGCCGATGTCCCTCATGCGGGCAAACATCGGGTCAAACTTCGGAACCACAAAAATCAGCAGCAGGGCCATGATCCCGGTGCCAAACGTGGCGAGAATACAGGGATAAATCAGCGCACCAACGGTCTTGGCTTTCAACTCGGCCTGGTGTTCTGTAAACGAAGCCACCCGTTCAAGAGCGTCTTCCAGAAAACCGCCTTCTGCACCGGCCCGGGACATGTTGACCGCCATGTCGGAAAACAGCCGGGGATGCCGCGCGAACGTATCGCTGATCCCCTCGCCGTCTTCGATCCGTTTGACAATGTCATCGAGTGCGTTTTGCAGCACCGGCTGGCTGGCCTGCTCGCGCAGAATGTTCAGTGATTTGACCAGCGGCACACCGTTGGTCAGCAGCGACGCCAGCTGGGCAGAGAAGGTGGCCATCCGCTGCTGGCTGATCCGTCCGCCAAAAACCGGCGTGCCGCCAGCGGCCTTTTCCAGTGCCACGGATACGGGAAACATCGACTTGCCCGTCAGCGACTGGATCACGTCGCGTTCGGTCGCGGCAACCATCGTGCCGGTCACGCGCTGTCCGGCGGAGGTGCGGGCGGTGTAAGCAAAACTGGGCATCGACTATCCCTCTTTCGCCACAAAACCGCGGTCGGATTTGGTGGTCCGCAGGACTTCTTCGACGGACGTCACGCCATCGATGGCCTTGCGCCAACCGTCATCGCGCAAGGTGGACATGCCGTCGGCAATCGCCGCGCGTTTGACGTCCCAGCTGCTGGCGCGGTCGTGGGCCAGCTGGCGAACGCTTTCGGTGGACAGCATCAATTCGTAAATCCCCAGCCGGCCGGTGTAACCGAAACCACGGCAACTGCGGCATCCCTTTGGACGAAACAGCGAGCGGCCCTGCAGTTTTTCCCAGGGAAAATCGTCGGGCAAATCCAGTTGAACGGGCTGGTACTCTTCCTTGCAATCCTTGCACAGCCGCCGAACCAGTCGCTGGGCCATGATTCCCTCGACCGTACTGCTGACCAGAAACGGTTCGACGCCCATGTCCACCAGTCGCGAATAGGCGCTGGCCGCGTCGTTGGTGTGCAGCGTGCTGAACACGAGGTGCCCGGTGAGCGAAGCCTGAATTGCATTTTCGGCGGTTTCCAGATCGCGGATTTCACCGACCAGCACAACGTCGGGGTCATGACGCAAAATGCTGCGCAGCGACGCGGCAAAGGTCAGTCCAATTTTCGGATGGACCTGAATCTGGTTGATGCCGTCCAGCTGGTACTCGACCGGGTCTTCGGTCGTGATGATTTTCGTGTCGGGGCTGTTGATCTGGATCAGCGAACTGTAAAGCGTGGTGGTTTTTCCGCTACCCGTCGGCCCGGTCACGAGAATGATGCCGTGGGGCATCTCGATCAATTTGTGATAGGGAGCGTAGATTTCCTCGGGCATGCCCAGCCCGCGGAGGTCGAATTTCATCGCGCCCTTGTCGAGAATACGCATGACCAGGCCTTCGCCATGAATCATCGGGATAATCGACAGTCGCACATCGATCTCGCGCCCGCGGACTTTCAGTTTGATACGTCCGTCCTGGGGCAGCCGCTTTTCCGCGATGTTCAGCCGCGACATGATTTTCAGACGGCTGATGATGGCGGCCTGGAAATGGTTGATTTCGGGCGGCGTCGGCTGGCGATGCAGAATTCCGTCGATACGGTATCGAATGACGACGCCGTTGGCCTGGGATTCGATGTGCACATCACTGGCGCGATTCTCGATGGCCTCGAGCAGGATTTCGTTGACCAGCCGGACGACGCTGGCCTCCTGGGCCATCTCGCTCAACTCGGAACCGTCGGTTTCAATTTCCTCCAGCAGCTCGACGCCTTCTTCGGCGCGCTGTTCGACCAGGCCGCCGATGGTTTCGCCACCAACGCCGAGGTGGGTTTTGACGAGGCGCGAGATCTCGCTGGCATCTGCCAGAACCGGGCGGATGTTCAATCCGGTCGCCGTGCCGGCTTCATCGAGTGGGTAAAAATTGAATGGGTCTGAAGTCGCCACAACGAGCGAGCCATTTTCCCGCCGGACCGGAAACAGCGACTCGCGAAAAACCAGCTTCTGGGGGAAACTTTTCAGCAGCGAAAGGTCCAGCTGCTCCTCCCGCAAATCGACAAAATCGATCCCGATTTCTGCTCCAACGGCCCGCAACGCCGCCGAACGGTCGATTTCGGCACTGGCATTGATCCAGGCCAACACGTCCTGGCCATTTTTCGCCAAATCATCCAGTTGAGGCGAGGTGATGATCTTCTGGTCAAACAGGATTTGGCCCAAGTCCATTTTTCGGAGTCCGGAATTCGTGAAAAAGGGAGGGGATGATCAGGGGTGGCTGTGCAGAAGAGAACTGCAATCAGGGAAGATCCGCAACGCCCGACAGCCGCGGAAACAGCGGTGACAACGCGCCTTTTCGGGTTCCCTGTCACTACAGCCTGGTTACTACAGCCTAGTCTCTACAACCGCGCTGGCAGGAGCAGGGGACCGAAAAGCGAAAGGCCAAACTGGCGAAATTACACCAGACAGTCTGTTTGTACCAGATATTCCGGCTGGATTGAGGAAACGCACCACGATGCTGGGGTGAGGAGTGGGATGCGTCACTTAGGTACCGGGTGCGTTTCCTGAATCCCGCCGGATCCCACACTGGTAATAACCGGCCTGCCGCAACGAGGTTTCGCCCAAAACCATTTTTTTTGCCCCGAAGGGGATTCGGACCGGGAATCAACACCGGACCAAAAGCCCGTTTGGGGCCTGTACTGCCAGGAAAAAAGAACTCTGCCCGCAGAAAACCCAGTCTCCCGACTCTCGCCAGGGTCCAGTTGCCACGCTGGACCGGGGCCATCTCAAACCCGGCCAGAGACCGTTTTTGCCGCCCTGAGTGAGGCCATTTTCAGGCCATTTCGAGAACCGTTTCGGGCTATTTGTAATTATCCAGGTTGATTTCAACCGTTTGGAGGCCCGGCTTGATCTCAACCGCAATCGGTGTCTTGGACGCAAGGTTGAATTTGTCGGAAATCCGCGAATCGATCGGGTTGTCCCGGGAATTGATCGCCTTGTAATCCCACAATACAACCCGGTGCCAACCCACCAGGGCACCCGGCAGAGCTCCCTGACCGTCGGTTCCATAGACCAGTACAAATTTCCCGCTGGCGTCGGTCTCGGCAACCGAGGTCAACCCGACGTTCAGCTGTTCCGGGTCGGGCATGAACTCAACCCGGATTTCATCGAGAGCCACACCCCCCAGAGTCACGACCCCCTCAACCGGAGCGAGATTGGGGCCGGAGTTACAGCCTGCCAATGTTGCCAACATCGCAAGGAACATGAACAGCGCAGGCAACCGGCAACCCGGTTTCCAATTTTTGCCAGGCACAGGGATCCCGGAAAATGAGTGTGTCAATGATCTACCAGTCCGGTATTAAGGGAAACAACTGTTAATACTCTACAGAAATCGGCTCGCCTTCGTCCCGCGTACTGAGAGCCTGATAGGTGACCATGTCGATCTTGTCGCCGATGAATCGTGTCGAACCGTCGGTCAGGGCAAAATTGGCTCCGCCTGGATGCCCGCTTCCAAAGGCTGACATTCGCAGATTGACGTTGACATAATTTGCAGTGGCATTCGCAGCGGTCCGGTAGTTCATGGGAACAAAGGTGCTGGCAAAAGTATGCGTCGTTCCGTTGCCTCCGCCAGTCCAGCCCCAAACGCCCCACTGGTTGATCGGATAACGGCTGAACTTGGTGGGATGATTGTGCAGGATCCGGTCGAATTCCGGGTCGAAATGGAATCGTTCGCCAAACATAAACGTGTTAGTCAAACCGTCCGCAACATCCTGAAACTCGGAAGCCGGTGCGTTCTCCACCAGTCCCAGCTGCTGGGTTGGATTGATGTTGGGCTTTGAATTGGGACCCGTCATGTAAAACACGCCATTGCTTTGCATGGCATTGTCATTGAAATAGGTGGAATAGGTTCCACAACTGGCCACATAACTGTTCATTCCATGCCATCCGGTGGCATAGCCCGTTCCGCTGTAGACCAGTTCGGTCGGCAACGCTTCCAGCATGTCCGAAGGGCAGAGATAGGTCGGAATCACAGCAGCCGTCGGGGCATTTACGGTTTTCAGCGTCGTCCCCGGC
>JBGSVU010000409.1:0-3939 GCA_041752775.1 Pirellulaceae bacterium
ACAGTTGACCGTGCTGGGCAGCTACCCCCGCAGCCAGCGCGTGCTGTGAGCCAGGCCCATATAACCTGTTCGAATTCCGGGCTATTATGAAATCAGTTGCCAGGGCAGATTTGATGAAGGAACCGGAAATGGTCCCGCGCCGGGAAATGCAGAGATTTTCACACTCTTTTTACAACGGGTTTCTGCTGCCATCAGGACTCAGAAACCTTTTGGTGGCCGTGGTCTGTTTGGGATTGGGCGCGTGCGGCTGCCAGCGACAGGCTGTCACCGGGCCCGGTCCGTCGCCAAATTCTGCCGCACTGCCAGATGCCTGGAATTTGCAGCGTTCCGGGTCCACGGCCAGCCTGCGGGGAATTTGTGCGGTCAGCGACCGAATCTGCTGGGCCAGTGGTTCCGGCGGAACAGTTCTGGTGACCAGCGACGGCGGCGAAACATGGCGGAACGTCGGCCCCGAAGGGTCTGCCGAAATGGATTTTCGCGATGTTCACGCCTGGGATGAAAAAAGTGCTGTCGTCATGTGCGCCGGCGATCCCGACCGGATCTACCGGACTGCCACCGGCGGTGAAAGTTGGGAGGTTGTCCATGAGCATGCCGATGCGGCAGCGTTTTTCGACGGGATGGTGTTTGATCAGGCCGGAATTCAGGGCTGGTTGATGGGTGATCCCGTCGATGGACGTCTGTTCGTTTTGCAGACCACGGATTCCGGAAAAACCTGGCAGCAGTTGCCGGCCGGTGAGCGTCCGGAAATTCCCTCCGGCATCGCCGGTTTTGCGGCCAGCGGAACGAATCTTTGTCTGGCCGGGAACTCGCTGGTTGTGGGACTGGGCGGTGCCGCAACGGACCAGGCACTGATCATTGCACCCGTCGCCATCCGAACCGGCGACGGCAGCTGGTCGCTGGTCAACACTCCGATTCCTGCAGGAGAGTCGTCGGGTGTTTTTTCGGTCGTATCGATGGACGAATCGGGGCAGGATCTGGTCGCGGTGGGAGGCGACTATTTGCAGGTCGATCGCGCCGAAGGGAACATCGCGCTCAGCAGGGACGCGGGCCAGACCTGGCGATTGCCCCGCGATTTTCCACCAACGGGTTTTCGTTCGGCGGTGGCCCTCGCAACGCGGGCCGATGTCCGGGACGCCGACATCGACACGCTGCAACTGATTGCGGTCGGTCCATCGGGAACCGATCTGTCAACCGACCGGGGCGATTCGTGGGATCCGGTTTCCCGGGAAGGCTTTCACACGGTCTCATTTGTTGCCGGTACGGAAATCGGATGGGCTGCCGGAAGCGATGGCCGCATTGGCCGCTGGAATCCAGCCGCCCGCGCGCCCTGAAAACCACTTTCCCGGAAAACAGACCGCGGTGCCAAAAAAAATTTCGCCAGTACGTCGGTCAGCGCCGCTTTTCCGGAACAGGTTATCCGTTTGCCCCACCGCGGGCCCTCTCTTATCTGCCTGTGGCGACAGAACGAATCTGCTGTAGAATCTGGACTTTCGACAAACCAGACTCATCGGGATTTGAATTCATGAACGCCCAGGACATCATCAAGTACGACTGTGACATGGCCGAGATGGTCAGCATGGCTTATCTCAACGACCTGACCGATACCGACCTTATGACACGACCCGCCGCAGGATGCAATCACATCAACTGGCAGATTGGTCATCTGGTCACCAGTGAATACCAGATGATGGAACAGGTTTTCCCGGGGCGCTCACCGCAGTTGCCTGAAGGGATGGCAGAACGGTACACGCGCGAGACGACCGGCGAAAACGACCCGGCAAAATTCGCCAGCCGGGAAACCCTGCTGGAGGCCTATCAGAAACAGCGCGCCGCGACCAAAGAAATCCTCGCCGGCCTCGCCGCCGAAGAACTCGCAAAACCGGCTCCCGAATCGATGCAGGCCTATGCCCCCACCGTGGGCGCCCTGTTCGCCCTGCAGGGATCGCACTGGATGATGCACTGTGGCCAGTGGGTCATCGTCCGGCGCCAGAAGGGATTGCCGATCGCGATTTAGCACGGATAACGTGCAGGGGCGATGGCGCAGCGCGCGAGCAGGTTGGCCGTCACGGCGCAAGTTGCAGAGGTGCGGAGAATTTTTCCGGCGCTGCAAGTTGAATTCTTGCCGCAAGATGGACTTCCAGGTCCGTCAAAAGGCCCGACGGACAAAGATGTCCATCGTACCGGTGGCACCTTTTCGACTGCCGATCGCCTAAAATCCCATGCCCATTTGAAGGAACGGGATCACTTGCTGAACTGGCACCAGCGCGTCGGCGCTGGCTGCCGTTCGGTCAAAATCCAGGCCGATCCAGCACAACCCTTCGGCCACACCGAATTTTTCCTGAAAACCCTGACGCCAGTCCTGGACCTGCGCCAGATTCAGAATCCGCGTCGTATTGAAACACACCTGAATCTGTCCGTGCACCGGCGTCAGCTCCGCGTCGCGAAACCGGCGGGTCAGGATGCTGGACCCGGCATCGACATTCTTCACGATCCGCTCCAGCATCGCGCTGTCCGACCCGATCATGAAAACGAAATGGTCGCGGACCTGAACAACCTGAATTGAATTCCACGCCTGGCCGAACAGGCCCTGCATCACGCCGACCGCTTCCCGAACTTCGGCCGGGTTTTTCGCAGGGTCGGGCGTGACATGAATCGTGTGCGACACGAACTCCGCTACTTTGCCTGTAGATTCCTCCAGCCGCAAACCCGGATTGAGTGTGGTCCAGAACCCGGGATCGACGACGGCCAGTTCGCCGGCACCGGATTCCGACTGGACTCGGCGCAGAATCCGCTCTGCCCGCTCACGCAGCTCCGGATTCCAGGCTGCGGCGCCTTTTTCGAGAGCCGGAACCGCCGACTTGCCAGCCAGAACCAGCCGTGTTTCAGCCCGGTCCGAGACGTTGTTGTCCTCCGACGCCAGTTCTTCGACCAGCCGCAACAACTCGTCTTCGCGGTCGGCCGCCCTGGCGGACAGCGACTCGGGACTGGTCAAACGGGACAGTCTTCCCAGCTCAACCAGCACGTCCGCAGGCACTCGCGCATCGGCAATCCCAACAATCGCCAGCTGGCCGATGTTTTCGGCGGCATCGTTTTCGTACAGCCCCACTCGCGCAACGGTCAGATCGTTCCAGGAGTCTCCTGACAGCTCAGCCAGGATTCTCAGCATGTTGCCCTGAAGAAATTCAAACTCCCGCATCCTCCCCGATTCATGCAGGGCGACCTGCGGCACCACCCGGGCTGCGGCCGACGACCGAAAGGCCTCCATTTGAATCGCCGCCGACAAAACCAGTTGATCTGCTTCGAAGCCGAGGTCGGGTTGCCAGTCGCGACCGGTTTTTGAAAAATCGACCAGGCCTTCCATGGAATGGTTGCTGTCGAAATGAACCCGTGAACGGATCTGAAAATCCTGCTGGTGATATTTCAGTCCCACCAGTCCGATGCGAGACGAAAGAGCCACATTGGCCAGTTCCTTCAGCCACTGCTGTTCGGCCTCGGTCAGATGCGTCTGGTATTGTTCCAGAAACCACTTCGGATCAGCAAAATCGGCAACGTCTTCTTTACTGGCCTGCCCGATAAATGAAATGCCGGAACGATTGATGATTTCCCGGCTGGTATCGTCCAGTTTTTTTGAAAGAGCCGGTGCTGTCAGAATTTTTTTGGCAAGTTTTTCTTCGTCCCGGGCGAAACTTAAAAAACGGCGCCCGCTGATCAATCCCCGGTCCGCCTGCCCTCCAAACAGACTTCCCAGGTCCCAGGATTGAATGGAATCTGAGTCGAGGTCAAACGCTTCGGCTTCTGCAATTTGAAGGCCTGTTTCATCGGCCACAAACTGCCGCAGTTTTTCGCGATCCCCGATTGCCAGCTCCTGAATGCTGCCCCACGCTTCAAACCCCATGTAATGGATGGTTCCGGCACGCGCCGACAGTCCGGTTTTCTCAT
>JBGSVU010000410.1:0-3061 GCA_041752775.1 Pirellulaceae bacterium
CCACAACGAGATCCGTTTTGAAGACAAAATGGACCAGGAGCAGATCTACATGCATGGCGAGCGAAACCTCGACATTCGCATCAAAAACGATGCCATGGAGTTGATCCTGCATGACCGGCACCTGATCGTCGGAGAAGAAAAAGACGGCAAAAAAGTCGGCGACCAGCGGGAAATGGTCTATCAGGACAAGGACCTGAACGTCAAACGCAACCATACCGAACACATCGAAGGCAACATGCAGCTGATGATCGGCAATGGTCAGGCCGAGGACGGGGGCCGGCTGGATGTGGTTGTCGAAAAGAAAATGACCGAACGGATCGGCAAGGAAGGCTTTCACCTGCACGTCGAAGGCAACCGCAATGTGCAGGTTGATAAAGGTGATTCCAGTTCCGTCGGTGGCGACAGTTCCTCGGCGATTGCCGGAAACCGCAGCGCCAAAATCAAGGGCAGCGACAAGACCTCCATGGATGGTACGATGAGCCTGGATATTGGGGGAGATTACCAGGAAAAAACCGGCAAGAACCACGCCGTCGAAGCCGGTATGGAAGTCCATATCAAGGCGGGCATGAAAGTCATCATCGAAGCCGGTGTTCAGCTGTCCCTGGTTGGGCCCGGAGGGTTTATCGATATCAATCCAGGTGGTGTCTTTATCCAGGGAACTGTGGTTATGATCAACAGCGGTGGGTCAGCGGGAACAGGCAGTGGTTCCAAGCCCGAAAAACCTTCCGACCCCGTCGCTCCGGAAAAGGCCCTCGAAGCCAAGCCGGTGGTCCCCACCATCGCGGACAATTCGACGACCGGGCACAAATCGTGCAAAGACTGAAAAGACTGATTTGTGCAGACCGTCAGAAAGCGTTTGTTTTCTGGGACTCAGTTTCAATTTCTACAAGAATCCGGCCGGAATCAGGAGAATCAGCAAATGCCTCCCGCAGCACGTGTTGGCGACAATCATTTGTGCCCGATGGTCACGCCCGGCACCCCTCCGATTCCCCACGTGGGCGGACCGGTACTGCCACCCGGTTGTCCAACCGTCATCATCGGTTACATGCCGGCGGCCCGTCAAACCGATATGCTGACTTGTGTTGGGCCGCCTGATTCGATCGCGATGGGTTCTCCCACTGTCCTGATCGGGAATCTGCCGGCTGCTCGCATGGGAGATCCGACCATGCATGGGGGAACGATCGCAATGGGATGCATGACCGTGCATATTGGAATTCCCGGACAGGGGCGGGTCCTGCAGGTTGCCGCAAGGACAGGCGCGGCGTTTTGCGAATCGTGACCGGAAGCATAATCGCCCCGGTGCGGGGCGCAGGATCAACACAGGGTACGATGGACTTCCAGGTCCGTCGATTCCAGCAAGGTTTCAGTACGATGGACTTCCAAGTCCGTCGGTTCCAGTGATTCTTCGACGGACGAGGACGTCCATCGTACATGTTTCCATCGTACCGACCGCCAACGCGCGAGAACCAGCATTTGTTTTTCGAGTAACCATGCGAGTCATATTGCAAATCGAAACACCGGACGGAGCCCGCCGCAAGGTTTGGCTGGATTCGGGCATGATGGCCCGGATCGGCAGCAGCCATCTGGCGGACATCGCGATTCAGGCCGACAGCGAGATGGCACCGATGCATTTTTCGCTGGATTGCGACCAGGACAGTTGCCGACTGACGGACCTGGCCAGCCCGTCCGGGACGCTGGTCAATGGGCTGAAAATTCCCGAAGCCCTGTTGCGAAACGGTGATGAAATCACAGCCGGCATGACCCGCTTCAGCGTGGTGCTGGAAGGCGTCCCGGCAGCGGCCGTTTCGGCTGGGGATACTTCCGGCACGGGCCAGGCAGCGCCCGCGGCAGATGACCGCACGGGACAGATCGTGGCCCTGTTGCGTGAATCGCGGCAACCGCTGTACGCGATATTGGATGCCGCACGCGATCCGTTGATTCTGGCGCTGGTCCTGCAGAGTGAATTGAAGTACCAGTCGCTGTACGAGGGAGCCAAAGGCGAGCAATTGATGGCGGCGGCACCCTACCTCGTCGAGTTGCCGCCGGATACACCGTTTTTGAACAAATTGATTGATCAGGGGTGGGGCAACAGCTGGGGCGTCTATTTGACTTCCTCGGCGTCATTTGAAGACATCCGGAAGAACTTCCGGAGATTTTTGATGGTCGAGACCCCCGAAAAGAAACAGGTCTATTTCCGTTACTACGACCCGCGCGTCCTGCGGGTGTTTCTGCCGACTTGTACGCCCGATGAAGCCACGCAGTTTTTTGGCCCGGTGCAGAGTTTTTTTGTGGAAGACAAAACCGCAGCGTTAATGCTGGTTTTTGAATCGGGAAAATCTGGCGCAGCAATTGAACGACCGATTCCTGACCTCCAACCTGCTGTATGACAGCGCAAGGAATTTGAAAGATGGCATTTCGAATTCGCGCTGAACAGATGGCGGAGTTTGAGCGGACGGGAATGGACGCCTTCGAAGACGAGATGGTGGCTCACAGCAAGGAATTTTCTCCGAGGCTGTGCAAAGTCCTGGGCGACGACCAGCTGCGCGTGGCCGTCCGGCAGGCCATAACGCGTGCCGGGGCCTGTGGCTTTACCCATCGCGGTCCGATCCGGCTGTACATTGAACTGATGTTCCTGTTTGGCAGCGATTTCGCAACCGATCCCCAGTACCCGGAGATTGCCAAAGTCCTGAATAATGGATCGGAACAGATGCTGCGGGCCCAGCGGATTTGTGATGTGGTTGGCTATTTTGTCGATGTGGTGGCCGGGAAAGACAACGTTCATGTCAGGAATGCTGAAAAGTTCCTCGCTGATTTTGCACGTTCCGGAATTGAGTTTCAGGAAAACGGGTTTGAAGAAACGCTTCTCGGCGAATTTGAAAAGGCCTACCCGCAGAAGTTTTCTTACGTTGGCCCGGACGCCATGAAGCGGCTGATTGGCAAGGGACGTGAAGAGTCTGAAAAATACGGCATGGATTCGTTGCGTGCCCAGGCCATGCTGGCGATTCTGATGTTTTCTTTTGGCCACGGATGCACCAATGATCCACTGTACCCGTGGATCAGT
>JBGSVU010000411.1:0-1757 GCA_041752775.1 Pirellulaceae bacterium
GTTGCAATCATGCAAAGTGATATTGTGTTTTACAGTGGGCTGATGCTGGAAGGCAAAATGGCGGAGACTTTGGCAGCGGCCAGGGACACGCGTCCGTCGGTGGCCGTTGCCGAGGGAATCCCGCAGGATTTGCGCATGAAAGATGCCGACAATTCGGCTCATCCCGATCCACATCTGTGGATGGATGTCGGAATGTGGTCGGGCGGAGCCGAGGTTGTGGCTCGCGGGCTGGGCAAATTTGATCCGACGCATGCGGAGGACTACCAGCAGCGGTCCGAGGCGTGGCGGGCCGAGCTGCAGGGACTGCACGAGTACTGCCAGAAATGTATCGCTTCGATTCCGGAAAGTTCCCGCGTCCTGGTCACATCACACGATGCGTTTCAGTATTTCGGCCGCGCTTACGGCATCGAAGTCATTGGGGTTCAGGGCATTTCAACTGAATCGGAAGCAGGTTTGTACCACATCAATGAGTTGGTGGATTTGCTGGTGGAAAGAAAAGTTCCAGCCGTGTTTTGTGAAAGCAGCGTATCGCGAAAGAGCATCACCGCAGTGGTCGAGGGAGCCCGTTCACGCGGGCACACCGTGGAAGTCCTCGGGCCGCTTTTTTCCGACGCGATGGGTCAGCCGGGAACTTATGAAGGAACATATCCGGGCATGCTCGACCATAACGCGACCCTGATCACACGCGGCCTGGGTGGGACGGCACCGGTGGGCGGATGGAAGGGCCTGTTGGGGAAAACAGCCGATGGGCATCAGGAGTAGCCCGCTTACGGCAGCAACGTCAGGCGGTTTTGGGGACAATTTCCGGGGAGCGAGGTTTCATGTTTGCCGCAGCTGACTTGCACCATCCGGTCCACGCCGACTGTCCGCTGTCGATTCGGGATTTGACTGTGGCGTACCACCGCAAACCGGTGATTTGGGACATCGATCTGGATTTGCCGGCAGGCCAGCTGACCGGGCTGGTGGGGCCCAATGGCGCCGGCAAAAGTACGCTTCTGAAAGCGGTCCTGGGTTTGATTCCGGTGACCAGCGGACGCGTCGAGTACTTTGGAATGCCGTATCAGCAGGCGCGGCACCGCGTCGGTTATGTTCCCCAGCGCGAGACAGTGGACTGGGACTTTCCCGTCAGTGCTCTCGATGTTGTGACGATGGGACTGTACCGCGAGATCGGCTGGTTTCGGCGGGTGCAGCGGCGGCATCGTGAGCGCGCGATGGCGGCGATGGAGCAGGTCGGGATTGGCGATCTGGCTGGTCGGCAAATCAGCCAGTTGTCGGGGGGGCAACAGCAGCGGACGTTTCTGGCCCGCGCGCTGGTTCAGGATGCCGACCTCTATTTGATGGACGAACCTTTTGCCGCGGTCGATGCGGCGACGGAGCAGGCGATCATCGAAGTCCTGCGGGAAATGAAATCGCGTGGCAAGACCGCGCTGGTGATCCATCATGACCTGCAGAGTGTGCCCGGCTTTTTTGACCAGGTGATTTTGCTGAACATGCGCATTGTGGCTTCTGGCCCGGTGGAAGACGTCTTCACGCCGGAGAACCTGCAGAAAACCTATGGCGGCCGGCTGACGTTGCTGGAAGAGGCGACGGAAGCGATGCGGCAAAGGAACCGGAACTGACCATGACGGTTCGACAGTCAGCAGGGCTGGGGTGTCTGGTGCTGGCGTTTCTGTGGAACGCCGGGATGGTGGGTTGCGCGGGAGCGACGTGCGCTGGTGAGCAGCCGGCGAGGGCGGCGGACAGGCTGCCTGCGGAAA
>JBGSVU010000412.1:0-1908 GCA_041752775.1 Pirellulaceae bacterium
TGCTTTTGCGGAACCGCAGTCCGAAGTGCCCGACTGGCCTGTCTCACGGGGCGATTTGCAGTCGACGGGGATTGCGCGGTGTGAGTTGCCCGGCGAAATCACGCAGCTGTGGGAGGCTCCCTTTCAGTCCACCGGTTTTCTGGCGGCCGCGGCGATTGTGGAAGTCGAACCCGGCAAACGGCTGGCTTTGCTGGCGGACATGAATGGCGTGTTGCACGCGATCGATTTGACGACGGGAACCGGGTTGTGGACGTTTGCAGGCGAGTTGGGGTTCAATGCCGGAGCGGCGTGGCACAACGGGCGGATTTATGTGGGCGACCTCGACGGGATTTTTTATTGTCTGGATGGCAATGGAAAGGAACTTTGGCGATACACGGCGGGGGGGCAAATCGATGCCTGTGCCGCGTTTTATGAAGACCAGGTGTTGTTCACTTCCCAGGATTCCCGGCTGTATTGTCTGGACGCCGCGACAGGAGAGGAACGCTGGAAACTGGAAACGGGTGACCAGTTGCGCTGTTCCCCGACGGTGATTGAGGGCCAGGTGTTTCTGGCTGGTTGTGACGGGATTCTACACATTGTTGATTTGAAAACCGCGAAAGAAACCGGGCAAGTGGAAATCCGTTCACCAACCGGTTCGACGCCAGCCGCGGAGGGCGACCGGATTTTTTTCGGGACGGAACAGGGTGGGCTGTTGGCGGTGGACTGGCGCAAAAAAGAGATTGTCTGGCAGTTCGACGCGGATGGCGCGATTCCGGCCATTCGGGGCAACCCGGCTGTGACCGGAAACCGGGTGATCGTTGCCGCCCCCAACCGGATGGTTTACTGTCTGGATGGAAAAACTGGCGAAAAAATCTGGGAACAAACCATGAAATCCGGATCGGAAACGTCGCCCGTGGTCGCGGGAAACCGTGTCTTTGTGACGGCCACCGACGGGCGCATGTACGGGATGGAACTGGAAACCGGCGCGATTTTCTGGGAACATGAGTTTGGCGGCGGATTTGCGGCGTCGCCTGCAGTGGCCTTTGAAAAAATGGTAGTGGGTACCAAACGTGGCACCGTTTTCTGTCTGGGAAGCGGTCCCGCATCCGGAACGAAACAGGACCAATGACGACCGAGACCAAAAAAACAGAAGTCGGCAGTTACTTTATTTCCAATTATCCGCCCTACAGTCAGTGGTCGCCGGACCATTTGCCAGCCGTTCGTGAAGCGATGGCCGCTCCACCCCGCGATGTTCCACTGGGTTTGTACCTGCACATTCCTTTCTGTCGCAAACGGTGCAAGTTCTGTTACTTCAAGGTCTTCACCGATCGCAACGCCAGCGAGATCGAAACGTATGTCTCGGCGCTTTCGCGGGAAATCGAAATTGTCAGCCGCCAGCCCGTCATGGGCGAGCGCCCCTTCCGCTTCGTCTATTTTGGCGGAGGGACGCCCTCGTTTCTCAGCAGCAAACAGCTGGTCAGCCTGGTCGACCGGTTGCGCGAGAGTATCGACTGGAGCCTGGCCGAAGAAGTGACGTTTGAATGCGAGCCGGGTACATTGCAGGAAAACAAGATCCAGACTCTGCGCGAACTGGGCGTCACGCGGCTGAGCCTCGGTGTGGAAAATTTCACCGATGAAATTCTCGAAAGCAACGGTCGGGCTCACCTGACGAAGGAGATTTACCGCTGCTGGGAATGGATTCAGGCGGCCGGTTTTCACAACGTCAATATCGACCTGATTTCCGGAATGGTCGGAGAGACCACGGAGAACTGGGAACACAATATCGACAAGACGATCGAATTGTCTCCCGACAGCGTGACGATCTACCAGATGGAACTGCCGTTCAACACGGTCTATTCCCAGGACATTCTGGGGAACAAAATCGAAACGCCGGTTGCAGATTGGGAAAGCAAACGGGCATGGCTGGAT
>JBGSVU010000413.1:0-2354 GCA_041752775.1 Pirellulaceae bacterium
GATGTGATTGAGTTTCAGTTTCTGGTTGAACCCGCGCTGTCCGATCACACCCACATGCGATTTGAGATTGCGATTCAGATTCACGCCCGGCGCCGGTGCGAGGTGATGGGTGATTCGCCCGGAACTGTCCTGCAGAACAAAAGTTGGTTCGACCGCTCCGTTTTCCCGGGTCAACTGGTTCAGCCATCCGTGCGCATCGTAGGTCGCACCCAGTTCAATCGACGTGTCCAGACTGGAACCCACCGGGCGGTCTTTGGACGCCACGGAGGCCACGGTGGCGGGCACCCCAGTGGACAGCAGGCTGGCCCGGGTCCGGCGCAACTCTTCGATTTTTGCCAGCAGCAACCCCGCCTGGTTGCGGCCCCTGTCGTCGGTCGCCGTGGACTGGATTTGCAGCAATTCGCTGGCGATCGAATCGAGGCTCCAGTATTCCGGCGGTTTGACAATCTCTGACGAGAGCCGCACATCGAGTGCCGAAAGTTCGTCGGACAGACGCTCGGGACCAAACGTCGGAAAAGCGCGGCCGGACACTCTGTTGATCGTGTCCTGGTCTGCGGCCGTTATCCCTTCCATCCCGGTCGGCGCCGCTGGAGACGGCGCCCCGGGAGCCGGTGCCCTGCCTGTTTGTTCGGCCTGATCCCAGCGACCCGGCAGCATCGCCAGAGACTGTTCGGGAGTGTTGTTTGCAGCCAGCCGGATCGGATGCCGCGCCGGTCTCCAGCCCGCGTCACCCAACGATTTTTCAGGAGACTGAACGTTGGAATCGCCATAGAGTGTTGGCCAGGAATTGCGGTCCTCTCCATTGAAAACCTGCCGGTCGCCAGGCAGTGTCGAACCCGCCAATTCCCGACGTGAGGATGTCATCGGTTCGGCCATGGGAGGAGGCAATCCGGCGAACGGATCGTCGATGGTGGTCGATTGCTGGGCCGGCACCCATGCGGCCGCCTGAGCAACCGCGGAGTCACTGTGGATTTGCGATCCGCGTGCTGTCAATCCGGATGCCAAAGAATTGCCGGAAGCATTCGGGGACTGGTTCCTGCTGAACTGTTTCTGAACCGCGGGCGGCAGGTCGAGCGCATCGCGGTGGATCCAGCGAAACTCACCGCTGGGTGGTGTAATCTGGTACCAGACCGTGGGTTCGCCGCCCGGTGTGGGCCAGCTGGCCTGACCCAGAATTTCAACTTCTTCGTCAACCGACAGTTTGACTTGCCACAGTGGTTCATCGACCGCACCCAGATGGGTTCCGACCCAGGCCTGGGATCCCTCATGCAGTACGGCACCGAAACCGTCACCCCGATTGCGAACGGCATCGGCAGGGACCAGGCAAAAGCTCCCCTGGGGCGGGCGAATCGCAACCCATCCACCGGGATCAAAACGCCAGATTTCGACGGAGTCGCCCCGCTGCAACAACTCCGTGGCGTAGTGCATTTCGCCGGGGCCGCTGTACACGGGTGAATCATCGGAACGGACACTGGCCGAAAACGGAAACTGCTCCGTTTCCTGCGCACAACATGGGCGCGGGCACGGCCAGACGAGGATCGAGACGATGATCGCAAGAAACGAAAGTACCGGAGTGTTGAATTCGGGTTTCATATGCACTGCAAAGGCGGTTCGATCACCCTGAAAAAATCCACGTTAAAGCGCGAACGGCGATGCTTTTAGTGAATTTCGGCCCGCGCGGCAATTGCAAGAATGCCGGTTTTCAGCCCGGGTTTACAACCGGGACAGGGCGGGAGAAAGGCGGGTCCGGACTCAAAATGCCAGCATTTTTCGGATTTGACGGCAATGGCCGGGCAGAAAGCAATTGTTTCGGCTAAATGTTTTTCATCCAGAAAGGGTTCAATGTTACCTGTTACTGCCGGACCTCGCCGCTTTTGCGAAGTCGCCCGGAACCACATTCAGGGCAGATAGTCCTGATGGTGAGTGGGGAGGGCGTGAGGTGCCGTGTAGTTGTCAGACACGCTTCCACCGGGACAAGCCCGGTTGGTGAACAGGTCTGACAACTACAGGGGACCCGCGCCAGAACATCAGACCCCACCGGCCTTGTGCCGGTAGTTGCCAGACACGCTTCCACCGGGACAAGCCCGGTGGTGAGCGGGCCGGGCGGGCGGTGCTGGTAGTTGTCAGACACGCTTCCACCGGGACAAGCCCGGGTGGTGAGCGGGGCGGGCAGGCGGTGCTGGTAGTTGTCAGACACGCTTCCACCGGGACAAGCCCGGTGGTGAGCGGGGCGGGCAGGCGGTGCTGGTAGTTGTCAGACACGCTTCCACCGGGACAAGCCCGGGTGGTGAGCGGGCCGGGCGGGCGGTTTCGGTAGAGACCAGATATTGATTGCCAGCGACTTTTTTAAACTG